>JALVAD010000264.1 GCA_027011385.1 Saprospiraceae bacterium
GATGGGTACTAATAAATTAATCTTTTATACATCTGACAGAATGACCCGTCACCTTAAAATGTGCAGAATGACTGGCTATATTGTCTTTAGTCTTAGTAAAATAGAAATGAGTAGCTCTTTTATTATCAGTAGGATTGGCTGATGATGTCCATAATCCTCCTGCTTCTGAAGCTGAATTTGAAAAACCACCTTTAAGCAGCCTTTCTCCCCCAAGTTCAAAATTGAATCCGGTACTACCACCTGTCATCAATTGTTTGCCCGCGATATCTCTACCACCTACGGTTTCAACCAACTCATCAAATTCATCCTTTGTCGGAACATGCCATCCATCAGGACAAATACCCTGACCGCCTTCTGTACTGTTATAATTCATCATTTCATTCCAATCATAAAGACCTCCATATAGAGCGAAATTGCTGATGTCATTATCATAGGCATACTTTTCAACAATGCTGTTATTGGATACATCAGAATGTCCTTCAGCATCATTGTGGAAGACACTTTCTTTGTACTTACCGTAATTGAGGTTTTTTGCCATCCAGCATTGATTTCCGATTTTAACTGTTGGATAAATTTGTCCGTCTCTCGTATCAGTTAAGTTTTCACCGCATGTAACATTATGTGAACTATTGCCAAATCCAAGCCATGATGTACCATCGCAATATTCCATCACTTTATCATCTGAATTGTACCTGATGATTCCTTCTGTGTTTTCATCACAAACTAAATTCTTATCAAATTGAACTCCATTTCCTGAGAACAAAGAATAAGGCACTGATAAGAGTTGAGATTTTCCTATAAGGCTATAATTATTGCCTCCGTCTTTGTCCATTTCTATTTGTAGAAAATATTTGTCAGTACCCCAGCTGATTTCATCGATTGTTCCTGTTTTTGAATTACCTGTACCTATTTCAAGGTTTATCAATCCCAATCCATTTGTAGTAATCGAATGAACTTCTGAATATACAGTTTCTCCCGAAACACTTGCTTTTAAAATGGAGATTTTAATTCTCACAGCTTGATTTTTCATAATATTTCCTGAAAGATCTCTGGCAACTGCTTGATAATTGAAACTGTTTGGAGCTTGGGAATATGCTACTGTAAAAAATGCTAATAACAATATCGAAAAAAATAATTTTGTTTTCATGGTTTTTATATTTATTTAAGTTTTAAAAATTTAATTCCTGTTAATTCTATTCCTTTGTTTGAATTTATCACTATAAAATAATAGCCTTGTTTCAATCCGGATATATCTAATCCTTTAAGCTTTTGCATAGGAATGCGTCTATATATATTTCCATTAATATCAACTATTGAAACTGTAAATAAAACACTTTCAGGATATTCAATATCTATATTGATATTATCCTTCGCAGGATTAGGATAAACTGTTGCTCTGATTATTTTTTCAGGATTTAATGTAGAGACTGTATAAAGATGAGATTGTTGGAATCCTTGGGTAAGAATAATATCATCAGATATTATGGTTTTGATACTTATTTCACCTAAGGTCCAACCTAAACTTACATTTTGACCGGACTGCAAACCTCCTGAAGAAGACAACAACTCCGGCATTATGTTTTGTCCAATCAGTGAGCCAGTAAAAAAATAAATGATGATAATGATAATGAATTTTGTTTTCATAATTTTGTTTTTAATATTAATAATTAATTTTGTTTTTTGCTTTGCAATTTTTTTAATATCCTCTCAAGTACTGATTTTTGCTTTGAAAGCTTTTCTTTCAATTTTTCGATTTCTTCTTGCGTTTTATCCGGGATTTTTTCTTTTGATAATTTCTTCTTCATACCATACTTATATATGATGCAAAGTTAATCTCAAATGGAAGATTTGTCAATAGATATGGGGTTGCAAGAAGTTGTTAAGAGGGTTTCAAAAAGTTGCAAAATCGTATGATAGATTTTTCTACTTATAAAAAAGCTAAGAAGCAAGGTTGATTTTTTCTATCTAAGTAGCATTATTAAAATCTGATTTTTTCTCTTTACTTCCCTAAAGACAGGGTTACCCCTTTTATTTTACAATTTGATCAAGAAAGTTACAAGTCCTGTATCGCTATCTAGACCAAGTTTTTTACGAAGTCTGAACCTAGTTGATTTAATGCTACTTTCTGATTTAAAGGTAATATCTGCTATTTCCTTCGTATTTAAATTGAGTTTAAGTAGAGAAGCCATTTTTATTTCAGTAGAAGTCAGTTGAGGATTTATTTTCAATAATTTATCATAGAATTCAGAATGTACGCCCTGAAAAGCTGTATCAAAATCCTGCCAAAGAGTATTACCACTATGGATTTCTATTTCCCTAATTATTGAAGAGACATCTTTTGCTTTAACTTGATTTGTTGAAATATTTTTATTTAGCAAACTCAATTTCTTTAGTATATTTTCAAGCATTTGATTGGTTTTTAACATAACCAACACTTTCGATGTCAATTCCCTGTTTTTGGATTCCAGTTGATGTTTTAGTAAGTTAGTTTCATGCTCTTTTATTTCTACATCTTGCTTGTGTATAATTTTTTCTTTCTCCAAAAGTTCACTTTTTATTTGCAATTTTTGAGCTTTAGCTCTATAAAAAAAGAAAAGTAGTGTTGAAATGAAAAATAAAATAATAATAGAAAGTATAAGTATAATATTATTTTTTTTCTGAAGTTCGGTCTTTTTTTTGAGAAGAGCTATCTCGTTATCTTTTTGATC
>JALVAD010000265.1 GCA_027011385.1 Saprospiraceae bacterium
AATTGGTGAGTTATTTTAAGTCAATTCTTGACTATTTTTAATGATAGATTTAATGTTTTTTAGATTTATTTCTATTTTATGTTTACACACTTTTTAGGATAGTGTCAATAAAAATATGTTTTATTGTCTGTTTTACAATTAATTATTATATATTTGTTAAATGAACCGCTATCTACTACATATTATTTACGTAGTAAGTATTGTATTTTTAGTATCTTCTTCAATTTTTAGCCAAAGAATTGTAGGACCAATAGAAGTTTGTTCTGACAACTGTTACAATTATTATTTTAAAGATGGTTATGGAGGCCCATACCAATGGCAATCTTCTGATTCTTTGGATATTACTAAGATGTCTAATAATGGAGACTCTGTAGTGATATGTTATCCCAACAATGTTCACTCCAATAGTATATTGGTGATTGATAATTCTGCTCCCTTGGGGGCACATTTAACTTTTTTATGGTATAAAATTTTACGACCGATATATTTGCCAATATTTTTTTTTAGTAAAGATGTTTGTTATATCCAATCTTCTATTCGTCTTAAAGAAGAATCAACAGCGTATGTTTGTGAAGGAAGCACTTCATTCTTTAGTATCTCAAAATACAATAATCAAAGGAGTTTTTTAAAAGTAAAAAATGGAATAATAGTAAATACAGATACTTATGGAGATAGTATCAGATGGGACAAAGTAGGTAAAGATTCTTTGATAAATATATATGGTTTTTTGCCTGAATGTATGGATTCAATTATTTATCCTATCGAAGTATTGTCTAAGGAAGAAATTGAAATATTAGGAAGTGATTCGCAAAGAAAATCAGAAGAAGTCTGTGTGGGTCAAGAAATAACACTTTCAGCTAACACAAATGACTCTTTAGATTTTAAATGGGAAGTTAGTGATGGAAGAGTTTTTTATGGCAAAACTATTGATATTTCATTTTATCAAATCGGCGATTATCAAATTAAGTTGATAAATACAACAATTTGCAATTGTTCGAAGCCTTCGTATTATAGTGTCATAGTAAAATCCGGCAAATCTCCTCAAATAGAATGTACAGGTACATTGTGTCAAGGTCAAGAAGCTACTTATTATTCCTCTGAAATATGTGATTCAAATATTTGGTATGTTAGTGACGAAGGAACGATTATAGCCGGTGGAGGTATTGAAGATGATTTTGTTAAAGTAGTTTGGAATGGTGATTCATCAGGTGAAATTAGTCTGACAAATCCGGGGTGTTTTGAACAGAATTGTTTTGAAACCACAACGGTGGAGATTCCCATTATAGTGCCTGATGAGAAAATATCAGGTAATAATGTAGTCTGTAAAGGTGGTTCTGATATTTATTCCATTTCAAACTATACAGGAACAAAATTTCAATGGACAATTACCGGAAATGGAGAAATAATAAGCGGTCAAGGAGAAAGTGAAATAGAGGTTGAATGGGGCTCTGATAGTAAGGACTCTATTGCTATTATTGAAGTGAATTATGACAATTGTTATTTGGGATGTGAAGGATATTCCAAAATGAAAATTAATTTATTGGATAGATTCAGAATAGATTATGGAAGTCGTGAACAATGCTTTGAAGAAACTGCAATTTGTACCACCGAAGGAAGGACAAAAGCTGATTGGATCATAATAACACCCTTAGGAATTTCAAAAGAAATTTTTGACACAAATAAAATAAGTATAGAAATTGATGAAATTGGTAATTACAAAGTTAAAGCAGTCTCTTTAGAAGGAAAATACTGTAACGAATTTGATGAATTTGAAATAGAAGGATTACCGGTAGTTCATGAGCCAAAAGATTTAGAAGGATTCCTTTTTGTTTGTAAAAATCAATTGGAAGTATATTCGGTTTCCAATCTTGGCGCATTTGATGAAGTGATATGGAAAGTATTTGATGGGGACTCCATTACTTTTTCGATAACTTCCAAAGAATTGAATTATACTTGGGTTAGTGAAGGTCCATATCGAATCGAAGCTTCGATTCTAAATACGAAGACAGGTTGCATTAGTGATATCACTACATATTATCTTCATGGTGAATTGGATTTTATAGGACCGAATGAAGTATGTCTTGGAAGTGAGGAAGAATATACAGCGGATGTTTCCCAACCTATCAATCTAGTTTGGGAAATAGTTCCGGTCACAGCAGGAACTATAACGAGTCCTGTAGGTAGCAATACTCTTAAAGTTGTTTGGAAAAATTCGGGGGAACACAAAGTAGTTGCAACTTATTGCAATGAATCGTTTGAATATAAAGTAAAGGTTTTCCCAAGGTTTAATATAAATATATCTTATCCGAGCTATATTTGTCATAAATCTAGAGCAAAAGTAATTGTTAAACCACCTGAAAATGGCAAAGTCACTATTAAAGATACCAATGGAAATATAAAATCAACATCTATAACTTCATATTTGCGAAAAGGTAGATATAAAATCATTGTTGAAAATCATGTTGGCTGTATTGAAACTACAAGTATTACAATAAATGAATATAAAAAGCCTACAATCACAATTTATACTAATGGTCCAAAGGAATTTTGTCCGCCACATCCTAAAATTAGAATTAAATCTCAGAAAGGTTCCGGAACCTACAAGTACGCATGGTATCGCGACAATGATTTTATTAATGAAACCTCCTCTTCGATTTTAACAAACACATTTGGTTCATACCGACTATCGGTTATCGATCAGAATGGATGCAGGGCTAATTCTAATCTAATCATATTAAAGAAAAAGTGCAACGGAGGGTCAGGTGGAAAAGTTAAGATTGTTGAAGATAGTACAAATATAAGCTGTAGCAATTTGAAGTTTAGCTTAATTTCCACTAATGCAAAAAGCACAACTTTTACATGGAATTTCGATGATCCGGATAGTGGTACTCGGAACATAAGCCATACGAAAAACCCTATTCATTTTTTTACTCATGCAGGATTTTTTCATGTAACTGTTCAAGGAAATATAGCTTCTGAAAGGGCATCACTCACAGTTAAAATATTAGTAGTGCCAAAATTTGAGAATGAAGATGTTTGTTTAGGAACAGTGGTAAAGTTTAAAAATTTATCTACGCATTTACCTGAAGTAAAAAACATTAAATACCATTGGGATTTTGGAGATCCTTTGAGTGGTAATTTGAATACTTCTTCATCCTTGAACCCAACTCACAAATATGAAAAAGTTGGAATTTATAGAGTCATTTTAAAGATAGAAGATGTTGACGGATGTATACCTGAATTTCATAAGAATGTTCAAGTAGGAAAATTACCGGTTTTTACACCCATAATTCCAGATGTTTTTTGTTCAAAGGATGATGTTAAATTTTCCATTGAAACTTCTGATCATTATTATTATAGATGGAATTTTGGTGACCCAGACTCAGGGTATAAAAATAAATCACATAAAAAGAATCCTAAGCATACCTATACAAAAAATGGGAAATATGATATCAGCCTTGAAGTTAGTGATTTTTATGGCTGTACTGTTAAAATGGATAAAAAAATTAAAATCAGACAAAATACGCTAAAAGGGGCTATTAAATCTGATATAATCTTTCCTAAATGTCCAAATCAAATGGTGAATTTAACTGCACCTGATGGTTCTTATTTTCATTGGTCAAATGGTGATACTATCAGAAAAATTACTGTAACAGATGCAGGAACTTATTCTGTTACAGTATCAGATAAGGATGGTTGTGAATATGTGGCAAAACCTATTGAAGTTAGGGACTATTTTAATAATGATGTGACGATTAGAGGATATACATATGATAATTTCAATCCTGAAAGTAATACTCATTTTGATAGTTTAGAAGTCTGTTCAGGAGAAAAGTTCTTTTTAGATTGTACGAATATTCCACAGTCCAATTATCAATGGTCAAATGGTGCAAAAAAGAGATATTTGTATTATGATGAATTTTTGAAGGATTTGACTCCCGGTAGATATGAATTTTTTGTGGAAGTTGAGGAAAGCACTTATCATTGCAAATATATTGCCGATGATTTTATTGTCAAAATAAATCCCAATCCCGATACCCCAAGGATTTATTCGGACAACCCCTTACTTTGTGAAGGACAATATCATAAAATAAAAATTCAAGTAACAAATGATAGCCTTCAATACAAATGGCAAAATGATAAAATAGGTGATTCTTTTATCGCCACCACAGTTGGTACTTATTCTGTAATCTCTAAAAACAAATATGGTTGTGAGACAAAAAGTAATGAACTAGAGATTCATCAAACTCCAAAAATTTCCGGATGGATGACAGGTTGTTTGAAAACTTGTTTTCCCGAAGATTTTTGTGTTGATATAAGCAATAGTGATAATGTCTATAAAATATTGCACAATGGAATTGAAATGCAAACTATTAATAATTCTGTACCTGAGTTTGTACTGGATGAACCGGGAGATTACCAATTACTTGTTACAAATAGCTATAACTGTGCCGATACTTCCGCGTATCTTACACTCACAGCTTTACCGGATAGTCAAGCCTTGTCAGGTATAGTGTACTACGACAAAAACGAAAATAGTATATTTGATTTGAGCGATATAGTGCTCAAAGATGTTCCTGTAAAATTGAAATATAATGATACTATTATTGATTCCACACTAACTGACAATGAAGGAAAATATGAATTTTTGGCAATTGGTTCATCTGAAATGATTGCTGTAATTGATGTGTCTAACTTGCCGTACTTATTAAAAGGATCAATTGATTCTCTCTTAGAATATTCCTCTTGTTTAGAGGAGAAAATACTTGATTTTCCTTTGATTTCAAACTGTCATTTTCCTACGGCTTCATTGACATTTTATGTCTGCCCCGGAGATTACAAAACATACAACGGTGTAGATTTATTTCCCGGAACGAAAGATACATTTACATACAAGATTGCAGATAATTGTGATTCTACGGTAATAGTTGATATTATATCTTATGATGAAACCAAAATAGATATTGACATTTCTTCATCATGCCTTAATTCAAATACTGGATATATCAATATTCACAAATTGAGCGGGGATAGTTTGATGTATAAAATTGATGATTTTGATTTGTATCAAGAAGATTCATTATATGAAAACTTATTGCCTGGAAATCATAGCTTGCATATAATCGATAAATATGGTTGTGAAAATAATACAGAATTCTTTATTCCTACTTTTTCACTTCCTAAAGTGAAAATAAAAACCAATGTTTCTTGTGAAAATCAAAAAAATGGTTCTTTAAATATCGATTTAATCGAGGGAGACAGTATTAATTTTGCCCTTGATTCATCTACAAATTTCACATCAACTAATAGTTTTAATAATTTAATTCAGGGATCACATGTTCTTTGGATAAAAGATAAAAATGATTGTTTGGATAGTCTGTATTTCCAAATTCAAATGATTCCAATGCCTGTAGTGGATATAACAACAGAAAGTTTTTGTGAAGATATGAATATGGGAAGTTTTAGTATTAAAACTAAATCTGAAGACTTGAAGTTTTCTCTTGATGGTATAGAATTTAAAGAATCATATAGCTTTGACGATTTAGCAATAGGCGATTATACATTGTATGCTATCACAAAAGAAGAATGCATTTTTGAATTTCCTGTTAAAATAGATGGTTCATTTGTTCCTGATTTAGTCCTTGAATCAAATATGTCTTGTGAAGGTCAAAATAATGGTATTTTACAAATTGATGCATTAGGAGCAATAGATTTGAAATTTTCCATAGACAATAATCATTTCGAAAATACTACTGAATATAGCGATTTAAAACCGGGAAATTATACTCTTTTCGTTGAAACTGTAAATATGTGTAAATATGAGTATCCTTTTGTGATTGAAGAGACTCCATTACCGATCATCAATACAGTAAATACAAATACTTGTCCTAGTAAAAATGAAGGGGTAATTACTATTAATACAGAAAGATCAGATTTGCTATATAGCGTAAACAATCAACCATTTAGTAAAAAATCAGAATATCTTAATTTATCTCCCGGAGAATATTCTATTCATGTAATTGATTCTTTCAATTGTGAAAATTTATTTGTTGTTGAAATATTAGAATACCCTAAATTATCAGTAGATTTTCCTGAATATAATAGTGTTTGTAATATACAGCAAGTATTTATTTCACCAAAAATATCTAGTAGTTATGGAACTTTGAAATATCTCTGGAGTGATGGCACTAGCGATTCTGTATTATTAGTTAGACAGAGTGGAGAATACTACCTAAATGTATCCGATGAATGTGATGAAATGTATCACAACTGGGATATAGAAATTGAAAAGGAAGTAAATCAAAAGTCGCTTTATATACCAAACGTATTTTCGCCGGAAGCTGATGGATTTAACGATTGTATGAAAGTAACTCCGGATAAGGATTTGAAATTATTGGATTATCACATTTCAATATACGATAGATGGGGAGAACTTATGTATGAAAATGATGATATAAATGCTTGTTGGGATGGCACTTTTAATGGAAAGAAAGTGCAAACAGCTGTTTTTGTTTATGTCATTGATTTAACTGCAGAGCAATGTGATAAACCAAAGAATGTAAGGATAGTTGGGGATATTACCGTTTTTCATTAAACTAATTCCTAATCCTGCCAAATCCAAGATTGATGTTCAAATTCAATGCAACAAATGTTCTAATTATGGAATGCAAGTTGTGGATATCAGAGGAAATAAAATTTATCCAAAATTTAAAGCTAAAAGCTAACAATAATTTGAACACTACTGACATTTCTAGATTAATCCCCGGAGTATATTTTGTAAGGATTAATTGTGGAGAAAAAGTTTTTGTTTCAAAGTTGGTAAAGCTCTAGCGTCAAGTCAAGTGTAATGTTTCGGGTAAGTAAAATTAGAAAATGCGAAGATGTTTATAAAAATCATCTTAAATTTTTTTTATACTAGGGAATAAACAAAAGAGATAGAAAAACAAAAAGTCTGCTTGACCAATTGAATCTATCCTAAGATTTTTTAAAAAAGTATTATCTTCAAACATTAAATTGATTTATTCAGATGTAGCTGAAGATGAACTTATAAATGCACCTCAAAAAGTAAAAGATTTTGTCGAAACAATTCCTAAGAAAAATCTTCTTAAAACAAGATTATCAAAAGAAGCAATTATACTTGCAGAAAAATATTTAGAAGAAAAAGTTGTCGGGAAATCTAGTAGAGCAGATTGTTATCATATTGCAATAGCTACAATTTTAAAGGCAGATATATTGGTTAGCTGGAACTTTAAACATATCGTGAACGTTCAAAGAATAAATGGATACAATGCTGTTAATTTATTAAATGGTTATCAAACTATTGAAATTAGAAATCCAAGAGAAGTATTTTATTATGAAAACAATGATTAAAAAAGAGTTTGACTGCGTAAAAAGCATACGTAAAGAACGTGATCGTATTGCAAGAGATACCGAGGGTAAAACAGTTGATGAAATACTTGAATATTTCAAAAGGAATAGGAAGAAAAGACGAAATAAACATAAATTTAAAAATTGATAGTAATCCGCTTCAAATTTTTAGAAAGTTAAATCTTATCAATTTTCGAACTTTGAATTTCAGTATATAAGATGTTACTATAAAAAGCTATATATTAAATTGAAAATTACAAATTTCACTCCATTTGATTATTGAAAATTGACTAATGATTTGTAAAATCATACAAAATTAGATGAAATCGTATAAATATATACGATAGGTAACAAGCGATATGACACAATGGCAAATTTTCACAGAATTTTTAAGAAATTCTCCAAAAATTTAACATTGCTACTTGTTCAAAATGTTGACAGTTAGAATATTTGCCACCGCGTATATCGCGAGACCGTCAGATTGCGCAAAAACTTATAAATAATAATTAATGAGTGCTGAATATCAAATAATTAGTGAGTGAAATAACAGTAAAATTGGGGTTAATGCTCAGACTCCCGTTGGCGGTAATGCAGAAAAACCATATTATTGGAATTTAACATGATGGAAATATCAAAAAAAATACAGGACAAAATCTTGGCAATTGGAAAACCTGAAAAAGCAAAATGGTTAGAGAATTATATTAAACACGATATTAAATCAAAAGGCGTTGGAATTCCAGATATTAGAAATATCGTAAAAGAAATAAATGAGGAATTTAAAATCACCGAAAAACCATTGAAAGACCAAGTAGAATTGCTTACAGATTTAATGAGCCAGGAATATACAGAAGACAAACTTTCAGCAATTCTATATCTTCAACTTTTTTGGAAAGATAAATATGACAAACAGAAAATTGACTTGATTTCTGATTGGTTTGATAGAAACTTAATAACCGATTGGAATGTTTGTGATTGGTTGTGTGTAAGAATATTGACACCAATGATTGATAGTTCTACTAAAAAAACAATTGCGGAATTAAAAAAATGGAATAAGAGTAAAAATCTATGGAAAGCTAGAGCATCCCATGTTCCATTTGCACAATGTAAAACGATTGGTCAACACAAAAAGATAATTGAAAATCTTTCGGTTGAATTAGTGAAAAGAGAGGAGAGATTTTGTAAAACAGCAGTTGGGTGGGTTTTAAGAGAATATTCTAAAATTGATAGTGATTTTGTAGAGAAATTTCTTTCAAAAAATGAAAATTGGACAACTAAAGAAGTGATTAGAAATGAGAAAAAATATATTAACCGTATTCGGGGAAAAAATTCAAAAAGATGATGAAATAAATGAGAAAATAAATAAAGCATACTTGAGAAAATATAGACAACTGGAAAATATTACTTATGCAAAGGGAATAACTCAAGCTGAGTATACTGAATATACTATGGAATTTAATATTAAAAAATGAAATTTAAAAAATCAATAATATTGTTTGGGATAATAGTATTAGTGATTATTTTATTCAGAGGTCACATATACAGAGCTTTAGTTAACTATCGGGAAATTGGAATTAGAGAGCCGGTTAGAGTTACAAATAAGGATATAATAAGAGAAATAAACAATCGAATTGATGATAGGAAATTAGATTTGGAAGAAATTGCAAATATTTCACAGGAAATAGCAAAAGATAAGCTCAAATTTACTTTCAAAAAAACGTCGCACAATCCAAATGTCGTATATGATATGGGAGAAGCAAATTGCATGGGATATTCAAGTTTGTGTAATGCAATTGGAAACTTTATAATCAAAAAGCAGAAAGATGAGGATCGATATGTAGCAAGACATATATATGGAAAACTCGAAATATTTGGAATTGATTTAAATGGACTTTTTAAAAGTAATTTTTTTAAGACTCACGATTACAATGAAATCAGAGAATATAAGGCAAATCGCAGTATCTTTTTTGACCCGAGTATAGGTGATTATTTAAAAATTAAGAAGGTGTCATCAAAAGAATAACTAGCTAATCTGCAACTTTAACGTATATTTTTTCCTGTTAACTATTAAATATATTAC
>JALVAD010000266.1 GCA_027011385.1 Saprospiraceae bacterium
ATAATATATTTACTTACAAACATTATTATATTTGCAAAACTTTAAATTGAATCCCTATCAATAATGCATTGGTGGGACACTGTCTTCTTGTGGGACTGACGGATGGCGAAGCCGTATATAAAACGAAACAAATTTGGTATATGAACAATAAAAAGAAAATATTAATTACAGGAGCTGCAGGTTTTTTGGGCTCCCATTTAGCAGACCGGTTTATCAAAGAAGGGTTTGTAGTCTATGGTATGGATAATCTGATAACGGGAGATATGGCAAATATTGAACATCTAATGCCTTTGGAAAACTTTGTTTTTTATCATCACGATGTAAGCAAGTTTGTACATATTCCGGGTAATTTGGATTATATTTTGCATTTTGCTTCACCAGCCTCACCAATTGACTACTTGAAAATGCCTATTCAGACAATGAAAGTGGGATCTCTGGGAACTCATAACCTTTTAGGATTAGCCAAAGCAAAAAATGCTAGAATGCTTATCGCTTCAACATCGGAGGTATATGGTGATCCATTGGTGAATCCACAGCCTGAAGAGTATTGGGGAAATGTCAATCCAATCGGTCCAAGAGGGGTTTATGATGAGGCAAAAAGATTTATGGAAGCTTTGACTATGGCTTACCACAATTACCATGGCGTCGAAACCCGCATTATCAGAATTTTCAATACTTATGGTCCAAGAATGAGGTTAAATGACGGTAGGGCACTACCTGCTTTTTTCTCCCAAGCAATAGATAATAAAGATATTACTGTTTTTGGGGATGGAAACCAAACAAGATCATTTTGCTATGTTGGAGACTTGGTAGAAGGGATATACAGATTATTGCACAGTGATTATTCACTTCCTGTAAATATAGGAAATCCAGATGAAATCACAATCTTACAAGCAGCCGAAGAAGTACTTAATCTAGTAAAAGGCTCTTCATCCAAGATTGTATTCAAAGGTCTTCCAAAAGATGATCCTAAAGTTCGAAGACCTGATATAAGCAAAGCAAAAGAAATATTGGGATGGCAACCGAAGGTGGACAGAACAGAGGGTTTTAAAATCACTTACGATTATTTTTTGAAGAAAATGGGAAAATAAATTGGAATGAGTCTCAAAAGAATAATTTTTTTTACTCCTGAATTATCCGGATACTTTTTTTATAACCTAAAGTATTTTTCTCAACATTATGACGTTGAAATAATGGTATTCTTTTATCCTTTTGAAAAAGATGCTCCATACAAACTGGATTTTTCCGATGATATAATATTCAAAACAATTGAGAGTAATAATAAAGAGGAAATAAAAAAATTGTCCGTTTCTTTTAATCCCGATATGGTAGTGATAGTAGGATGGAATGACAAATTGTTTAGAAGTATTGGAAAACTGTTTAAACAAAAATCTGTTCCTGTTGTAATGCCAATAGATAATCTTTGGAAAAAAACACTAAAACAAAGAGTATTTTTAACATTTGGAAAGTATTTTATAAAATCTTTTGCTGATTATATTTGGATACCGGGATATCCACAGTATTATTATGTGAAAAAGTTGGGTTTCAAAGATAATGAGATTATTTTCAACTATTACAATGGTAATTATCTTAATAAAAACGACTTGGCTAAAAAGTGTTTTCCGATAAAAGAAAAAAAATACCCTAAAACAATTGTCTTTGTAGGTAGATTTGTAGAGTATAAAAACCCTGATATTTTAGCTGAAGTTTTTGCAGAGATACAACAAGAATTTCAAAATGAATGGAAACTTATACTCATTGGAAATGGATCTTTGAAAGACAAAATAGAAAAAATTGACAATCCTAATATTGAAGTAAGAAATTTTATGCAACCGGATGAACTAAATGAGTTTATTGTTAAACAGGGTGTATTTTGTCTACCATCACACAATGAACATTGGGGATTGGTAGTACATGAGGCAGCATCTGTAGGAATGCCTATGGTTTTATCTGATTCGGTGGGATCTGCTTCAACATTTCTTATCAATGGATACAATGGATTTGTGTTTAAAAGCAATAATAAAGAGTCTTTAAAACAGAAACTATTGAGTATTATGAAGGAAAGCGATGAGAATCTATTGAAGATGGGTAAAAAGAGTTTAGAGTTATCAAATAAAATAAATTGTGAAATTTGGGCTTCATCCATTCTTTCAGTAATAAAATAACACCACTAACACGGAAACTATATGGGAGCTAGTTTTTACTCAAGGATAATAAAATCCTATTTTTGGACAGTCTTTGCGTATGCGATAAGCTTTGCAAGACAGTTTATTTTAGTTCCATTATTTTTGAAATATGTAGGTAAAGAAAAATATGCATTTTGGTTACTTGCAATGGCAGCCGTTGGCGTAATAATGACAATAAATCACGGGTATTTTCAATATGTTTCCAATAAAATCAATCTAACATATAGAATCAATAAGAGCAAAGCTGTAAAAGAATTCAAATCGGCTTTTAGATTTTCACTAATACAACTCATAATCTTATTGATATTGGTAATATTGATGAGTACCAATTTAATATTTCCTTATGTTGTAAAGATAGATTTGAATTCTGTCTTAAACCATAAAATTAACCTAGTTTTCCTCTTTTTAGCTATTTCAAGCTTAATTTTTAGTGTTTTTTCCGGATTATTAGCCAAATTATATGAACCTGTTAAAAAAGAAAATTATCTTTATAGATTCAATTTTATATACAATATCCTT
>JALVAD010000267.1 GCA_027011385.1 Saprospiraceae bacterium
ATTTTATTGATAATAATAAAAAAAAGCCTTCGATATCATTCGAAGGCTTTTTTATTATTACAAGCTTTTATTTCTAGTAAAACTTTTGCCTGTTATCTTTGATTTCTACATTTTTGGACAATGCATCAAATAGTTTGAATGGTACACTTGTTCTTGCAGCATCTGAGAGCTTTTTCTTTTCCGCTACTAGATTAGCTTCAGTACTTGGTTTTTCAATGCTAACCGGCATCACGAAGAATACACCTGAATTTCCGATTATCGGGCCATAAGTTTTATTTGCTTCGCCGTTAAAAGCATAGTACATTACTTTTGGTTCATTACCTAGATTATTGATAAATTTAGCATCGAATTTAACGTTATCTGCACTTTCTACCTTTAGGTCAAATTGGGATGCAACATCATCAAGATTTTTTGTTTTGACCATTTCTGCAATCTTTTTCCCTTTTAATTTATTCTTTACCAATTGCTCCACTTCATTTCTGACTTCATCTACACTTCTTAATCCTTTTGGATAGATATCATTCAAATATCCCAGCACATATTTTTCATTATAATACAATTTTTTATTTGTATATGTAAATACAGTTGGAGCTATATCTCCTTTCTCAGTGCCTGGTTCAAACGCCCATTTAATTATTTCTCTTGAAGTTTGACCTGAGCCCAAATCCATAAATGTATAATCATTAGCTTTAAGTGGCATTGATTTTTTTAACGTCAAATTATACTTTTTGATATTTGTTTCAAATGAATCAATATTAGTGCTACTAGTGATTATTTCACTAGCTATATCATAAATAGAATCTTGAGTTTCTTGACTAGGAATAATATTAATATTGATATAGGCAACCCTATATTTAGGTTCATCAGTTAAGAACTTTTGATCTTCAATTTTAATCAAGTGAACACCATATCTTGTTGTCACAACGTACAATTCTCCTTTTTTACCATTGAAACAAGCATAGTTAAAAGCAGGCGGCATTCTGCCTTGAGTAAATGTACCCAAGTCACCACCTTTACTTGCACTACCGTCTTGACTAAATTTAACAGCCAATGAATCGAATGATTCTTTACCTGTTTCCAGTAGAGTTTTTAGGCTGTCGATTGTGGCTTTTGCCTTCGCGAATCCATCCGCATCACCTTGTGCTACACTTCTCAAAATATGCTTTGCTTTGACGCTATCCGGAATCATTTTCTTGTCAATGATTTTTGCAACTGTAAATATATCCTTATCTCTATATGGTCCGATTACATCTCCTTTGTTCCATTTCACAGAGTCTTTTTTCAATGCATCAGGAAGTTCATCGTATTTATAATATACATTAGCTACTATTCCCTCATTGGACACAGCATACAAACTGTCATTGTCAGATTTTTTGAAATCTTTTGCTATTTCTTCAGCATTTGCCTTTAGTTTTGCCACGTCTCTATCAGAAGGCTTCACTTCAAATACAGCGTATTTTATAGATCTCTTTTCTTCATCATTAGTATAGAGACTTTTATGCTCATTTACATACTCTTCGATCGCTTGATCTGTTACTTCAACTTCGTCATCATCTATTTTGTCAAATGGTATTTTTACATATTTAAAACTGGCTTTAGTTCCATCCAATTTTGAGATATCTTCTGCATACCAAGAAGGAGTATACATAGCTTTTGATACCAAATTAGCCATTTTGGTTTTTAGCCTATCGTATTGAATTTCCTTTTCTTGAACCGCCCAAAATCTTTTGTATTCAGGGTTAAGACTTCCGTCATCAATCATTTGCTTGATTTGATCTAATTGTTTTTTATCGACAACTCCTGTTTGCTTGTTTTTGAATCTAGCTGAGATAATCGGGCTGAGATTATCGCCGAATTCCAAATCTATAAGCTCTTCCTTACTAACTCCCAAGCCTAGATTTTCACTCATAGATTCTGCTAGAGTTCTATTTTTGAAATAGTTCCAAAGAGTATTTTTATTTGCATATATATTATCTGTAGAATTTCTGTATAATACATTTTCTGCATCTTGAAATTCTCTGTAATCTATTTTTTTACCATTTACTTTTCCAATGGTAGTCCTATCTCCTGCTGCGTATTGGTTGCTACCACTGACGATACTTTGTAGAATAAAGCCGCCCATACCTACTGCTATCATCACAACTAAAAGCCATGTATTTTTTCTTATCGTTCCTATTAAAGCCATACTTAAAAGATTATATTATTTAAAATTTATCAACATTAGCAATATACTGATGCCGACTCAATTTGAAAAACCGTGCAAAGGTAGAATGTTTTATTGTATTTACAAATTATTATTACATACTATTTGGTTGAGAACTACAAAAATAAGCTAAATACTATTCAAATAGCCGCCATAAACTGAATAATAGAGGTATTATTTTTGTTCTTTGGGTATATATTTTTCAGCAAAAGAAGGAAAACGTGCACTACCAAAGTGGGCATAATTATCTTTTCCGCTACTTCTTTTCTTATAATGGTTGACAAAATCGATAAAGAAAGCAGTCAATTCATTAAATTCCATATTCCTACTATTGGGTTTTGGGTAATAAGTAATATAATCGATATTACCATTTTTATTCCAAAAAACATTGAGCCAGATTTTAAGACCTTTTAGATCGAAATTTATTTTTTTTGAATGCTGTTCCATATCATAAAGCAAATACATCCAATTGATATAAGCTAATTC
>JALVAD010000268.1 GCA_027011385.1 Saprospiraceae bacterium
ACGAGGATCGCTTCTATTGGATTGGGAGCACCATTTACCTATGTGGCCTTAGATGGAGAGACTACAGCTCCCGGGCAGATGACAATAGCTCAAACAAAAAAATATCCACACTAACACAACAGAATTAATCAACTTAACTTTCTTGAATAGTGTGGATATTTTAACAAGAAAAATACTTAAATCAAAGTATTATTCTACATTATCTTCAACATATTTAATAGCGTCACCAACTGTTTGAATTCCTTCTGCTTGATCATCAGGAATTGAAATATTGAACTCGTTTTCAAATTCCATTATCAATTCAACAGTATCTAGTGAATCTGCTCCTAAGTCATTAGTGAAACTTGCTTCCGGAGTTACTTCTGATTCGTCAACTCCTAATTTGTCAACGATAATTTGCTTTACTTTTTCTGCAATCATAATTTTGTTTTTTTTAAAAATAAGTGTGCAAAATAAATCATTTGATTTCTTAATTTCAAATATTTATTGCTTTTTTTAACAATTATAGTGCTATTAATACAAATACTAATTAAATCGCCCTATATTTTATTCATTTTTGTTAGTGATCAAGTGCTATTGTGGTTGTATAAAACTACTATTTTTTCTCAACGACAACGAGTACCGGATTACTTACGAACTTTGTAACAAAATGATTTGTGCTTAAGTTCATATTGAATAGGTGATTTATGGATTTAACAAAGCCTTAACTATATTTATGGTTTCATTAACGAACCAAATGAATTAAATCTTCGTCATATTACCGTTAGACAATTAATAATAAAAAAACATTAAGGAATGAAAAAATCAAAATCAATTTATTTAGCATTATTGGCAATATTATTTTCTGTCAATATCATTGCTCAGCACAATGTCGGATTTGGGACAGGATTTAATTTAGCTTCAATGAGAACCAATCTGACAGGAGATTTAGCAGAGTATGCTGGAATGTCCCATGAAATATTTGGAACTGTAGGTTTGTTGTATAGAGCAGAACTAGATGAGAATTGGGCAATATCGACAGGCTTAAATTACGCAAGAAGAGGTGCAGAATCAAAACTCAATCAGGATTTGAAGCTTTTTGATAAAACTTTTAATGTTGGCGTTAGATTGACACATAAGATGGATTATCTCGAAGTCCCTGTTTTGTTTGAATATAGGATTAAAGATTCTAAATCAGTATCACCATACTTGTTTGCCGGAGCTAACTTCGGATATGAATTGAATTATAATATGCTCTTTAAATCGCATATTATTATCGATATTAATTTGTACGATTATAATGTTGATTTGACAAGTAATAGATTTAATCGATTTGATATTGCCGGTGTGGTGGGAGCAGGAGTTTACGTTCCGCTTGGTGTAGGAAATTTGAATTTTGATATCAGATACTTGCACGGATTTACAGATATTGTAAAAAACACAGTTGTGGATTTGGGTTTACAACACAGAAATGTCAGAATCGGTGCAGCATATTATTATCCTTTGAGTAAATCTGTGGTAGGCAAGTGAGGATATCCCATTTGAAATTAGTAATTACTATCACCTTTTGATTTTATTTTTGCAAATTATTGATACAAAAGTATTATTGTATAATAATAAGCATGTATTTGATATGTCAAGCTTTTTTGGGACAGAATATCGTTGAATTTTTTCTGCATATCGGTCTCACGATATGCGGAGTGGCAAATATGTTAAATGTCAGTGTTTTAAACAAGTAGCAATGTTGAATTTTTGGAGAATTTCTTAGAAATTCTGTGAAAATTTGCCATTGCTTCATATCGCTTGTTATATCTTTGTTTTCAATTTAGCTATTATCATTTTAATAGCATTAATGATGTTCTATTACGAAACTTGAGTAGACTTTAACTGAGTATTAAGTATATAAATCTAATATTAAGGTTTTATTTTTACAATAGCTCCGTCTTTATAAATTACTATAACACTCTTGTTCTTACGTTTCATTTCCACTAGTTTTTTATAAGATTCTTTAAGCCCTGCCAAAATTTTCTCCCTTATAATCAAAATTCGTTCATTAGTTTCCATAATATATAGATTTTAGTTCCATCCAAATTTTATTGTTATTTACACTTGTTTCATTGAGTATTCCTTCAGCCAAGACTTCAAAAGGAGTTTTAGAATTATCAATAAACATCCAATAATCAGCGACTGAAGTATACATATTGAACATATTTTTTATTCCAGAATAATACCTTCTTACTATAACATCCTCTGGGATATTATGACCGCCTTCCTTAACTCTAATTCTCACTCTTTCAATTGCTAATTCAGGAGAATTCAACCAAAAATAAATAATTGTAACAAAATATCCATTTTCTTTGGCTTTTCTAATTGTATTAATAAAACTTCTTGTTGAAAGAGTGGTTTCAAATGCAAAATCATCGCCACTTATAATAAGCTCGTTTATCCTACTTATCATTAATCGTCCCGCCTTGATAGAAACTTTCTCAGGATTAAACGGTGATAATCCACGAGCAATTTCATCTGCATTCACAAATTCCTTACAGTCTAACATCTCAGGCAAAATTGTGTAAGATGCAGTTGTTTTACCTGCTCCATTACAGCCAGCTATAATATACATGTTTTTCACAATGCAAATGTACTAAATAATTCCTCAACAATCATTAGCAATTTGAATATATGTAAGTATTCAGTAACTTTAAACTAATTTAAATAAAAACTTTATATGCAAAATAGAAAAATATTATTAAAATTATCACACCCTAATACTGCATTATAATTCTAAAAATAATCCTTAACACTCCGGTTTTTTCACACCGTAATAAGATATATCTGCTGTATATGCAGAAAGATTTTGCCTTTCATGATTTTCTGTTTATTTATAATCAAACCACATAATTTTTTGGGTTTTTGACTTTTTCTTTTTTCCACTATCTTCATGAAAATAAATCACTGTAGCTCAGGCTACACTAATTTATTTTAACTTCGATATTGAAAAAAAATAAATTTGTCATAATTCCCGAAAAGCTAAATGGTTTGAGTATATCAGACACACTATATTTTTTATCGATATAGTTTATTTTATTGAATTAATATATTACGAGCATCCTCTAATTCATCTTGTAGATTTGGATTTAATAAGTCAGCTTTCCAAGGCTCTATCCAATTTAAACCATAGATTATTCCAAGATTAAATGCAGCTGAATAAATGGAGTCTTTATTTACATAAGAATTCTTGCCATTCATTTTATAACTTGGGTCGTTTGTTACAGACCAAACAAATTGACCTGCGCAATGAGGTTTAAAGTCCCACATTAATTGCCACGTCCTTAAATTGGAATCAAGGTTTGGATTTGGCGTGTTCGCATTGAGAGAACCTTTAGCTATTATTAAGTGATTCCCATAGGTATTAAATGCATAATTAAGCACTTTATATAATGCAAAATATTCATCACTAACAAGCATTGGAGAGATTGGACCTACGGCAGTAGTGATATATTTATTTTTACAATTTTCCATAGCATTATCAATTAGCGTTTTATAAGCATCTATAAAAGTAGTTTCTGTAAAACCGGAAGATAGAAATGATTGTTTTTGTTCATTATCTTTTATTTTAAATGCCCAATCACCAGTATTTGGATCAACCATGGAAATTGAAATGGCAAAAACTGAGGAATTATCACTGTATCTATCTGCAATTGCTTTAAAGAAGTTTGATTTTATTTCAATAAATTGTGTGTCCCAATATGCAGGTTGATATCTTTTTATAAAAGTTCGTTTATCATATACAAATATCTCTTTTATTTTAGGGTAATTTTGCATAACCCAAGTAGGAATATCACTTCCTCCGGTATGAATTGCAATTCTTACTTTTTCATTTCCAGCTGAAGCTCTGTCAATCTCAGAATCAATAAAACTCCAGTCAAAATTTCCTTCTGAAATCTCAACATCGCTCCAAGCTGCTATTACCATAAACCCATCTACTAACGAGTTATCTATAATTCCTTGGGGAATGGGTATCCCTTTACTGCCAGTTGATATTATTCCTTTTTGGATTGGAGGCAACAACGATTCTGTATCAACATCCGGAATATTCCCATTTTCTTTTGAACAACTACCAGCCATGAAAATTGCAAATACTATTAAAAATATATTCTTCATATTTTATAAATTTTCATTTTTATTAGGACTTACGAAAAGATAAATAGTTTAAAATGTATAGTTATTTGTTTTCTTGCAAATACTATTTAGGATGTAATGATCCTGTATATCACTGCAACTTTCTTAGCCCAATTTAGAAATATCTATGAATAACTCGTGTTAATACTCATCAATGTGCCGTTAGGTACAAGACATAGGTAAAAAAACACTTTGTTAACTCAAATGCATGCCCTAGGTGTGCAATATCGATTTTAATCAAAGTATTTAAAAAATCAATGAAAGCAAAAAGATAAAATTCACACCTATATTTAATATGGATTAATTCTATTTTCAATCATTATAATTTACTAATTTTTGTTTTTCTGATTTTATTGTTTAATTTGCGTCACTTTTTTATAAACAACACACAGTATGGATAAAAGATTGCTTTCTAATAGGGTAAAAGTGATGCCTGAATCTGCAACATTGCAAATGGCACAAATGGCGAGGGATTTAAAAGCGCAAGGCAAAGATGTGATAAATATGAGCTTGGGTGAACCTGATTTTGACACTCCTGAAGATATAAAAGATGCTGCAAAAAAAGCTCTTGATGAAGGTTATACCAAATACACTCCTGTACCTGGATTACCAATGCTTAGAGAAGCGATTGTAGCGAAACTGAAAAGAGATAATAATCTTGACTATAACATAAACCAAATAGTGGTAACCAACGGAGCAAAGCAAGCAATAGCGAATGTTTGCCTCACCATGCTTGACCCGGGGGATGAAGTAGTTCTTTTTGCACCGTATTGGGTATCTTATGATTCAATAATCAAAATAGCGGACGGTGTTCCTGTCGTAGTGTATGCAGGAATAGACCAAGATTTTAAAGTCAATGCTGAGCAACTGCGAAATGCTATTACTAATAAAACCAAACTGGTACTTTTTTCTTCTCCCAGCAACCCTACAGGATCAATGTACTCAAAAGCCGAATTGGCGGAATTGGCAGATGTATTGAAAGATTATCCGGATGTATATATAATTTCAGATGAAATATATGAATATATCAACTTCGATAAAGGGCATCAATCAATCGCATCTTTTGATTTCTTGAAGGATAGAGTCATTATAGTTAATGGTATGTCAAAAGGTTTTGCGATGACGGGCTGGAGACTTGGATATATGGCTGCGAATGAGACCATAGCGAAGAGTTGCATAAAGATTCAAGGGCAATTTACTTCTGCTGCAAATTCCATCAGCCAAGTAGCTGCCGCTTATGCTCTCAATCACGGTATTTATCCGGAGATGACTAAAAAATTCAAAGAACGTCGCGATGTGTTTATAAAATTATTGAAAGATATTCCGGGCTTTAAAGTTAATGAGCCGCACGGAGCATTTTATTTATTTCCAGATATCAGTTACTATTTTGGCAAATCCAATGACGTAGATACAATAACAGATTCAGTTAGCTTTGCTGAAATATTGCTTAAGGATGCAATGGTTGCGACTGTGCCCGGTACTCCTTTTGGCGCTCCGGATTGCGTAAGGTTTTCCTATGCTACCTCTATAGAAATTATAGAAGAAGCAGGAATAAGAGTGAAAAATTGCCTTAAGAATTTTAGATAGAACTACCGTAATGCATCGCTCAAGAAATAAATAGATATATTCTGTTATTTTTTGCCCAATAATAAAGCTCTGTTATATTCAAAATTCATACGGGCTATATTTGTGACTGATATCTCCTGGGGACATTCCATTTCACAGGCTTCAGTATTGGTACAAGAGCCAAATCCTTCAGCATCCATAGCATCTACCATAGCAATAACTCTTTTTTCTCTTTCTATTTCTCCCTGAGGCAATGTAGCCAATTGAGTGATTTTTGCAGATGTATATAAAGCAGCACTTGAATTTTTACAAGTTGCGATACATGTACCACACCCTATGCAAGCTGCTGAGTCAAAAGCATCTTCCGCATCCATTTTGCCAATAGGTAACGAATTGGCATCCGGTGCTGAACCGGTATGTACTGAAATAAAACCTCCTGCTTGTATGATTCTATCCATTGCACTTCTATCTACCTTAAGATCCTTGATCACTGTAAATGCGCTTGCTCTCAATGGTTCGACCAATATAGTATCTCCGTCTTCAAAATGGCGCATATGCATTTGACAAGTAGTAGTATGATGGTGATGTCCGTTTGATCTTCCATTGATTGTTAATCCACATTGTCCACAGATACCTTCACGACAATCTGAGTCAAATTCTACAGGAATTTTATCTTCATGTATCAATTGTTCATTCAATACATCAAGCATTTCCAGAAATGACATATCAGGATTTAAATCACTCAATTTATAAGTTTCAAAATGTCCTTTGGATTTTGAATTTTTTTGCCTCCAAACTTTAAGAGTAACGTTCATTATTGTAAATTTTATTTTTTTAATAGATGCTAAATGCAAATAACACTAATTATATATCTTTTTACTTATAACTTCTAACCGATGGCTTAACTACTTCAAATGTCAATTCTTCTTTGTGTAATTTTGGCGCTTTCCCATAGCCTGTATGCTCCCAAGCTGATACATACATATATTTTTCATCATTCCTTAAAGCTTCACCTTCTTCAGTTTGATACTCTTCCCTAAAGTGAGCTCCGCATGATTCATCTCTGTCATAGGCATCGTGAGCCATTAATTCAGCCAATTCCAAAAAGTCCGCAACTCTTCCCGCTTTTTCAAGTTCTGAATTGACTTCATAGATTCCTCCCGGTACTTTCAGGTTTTGCCAAAAATCTTCACGCAATTCTTTTATAAGTTCTATACCTTTGGCTATACCTTCTTTACTTCTACTGACTCCCACATATTGAAACATTATTTTTCCGAGTTGTTTATGATAATACTCAGCAGATTTTGTTCCGTTAATAGAAACAAATTTTTTCAATCTCTCAACAGCATCTTCCTCAGCTTTATCAAATTCAGGAGTGTCTGTTGGGATTTTTCCTGTTCTAATATCATTTGATAAATAATTACCAATAGTTACTGGAGCAATAAAATATCCGTCAACACTTGCCTGAAGCAATGAGTTTGCTCCAAGACGGTTTGCACCGTGATCAGAAAAGTTAGCTTCTCCAACTGCATATAATCCGGGAATAGTAGTCATTAATTCATAATCGACCCAGAGTCCGCCCATAGTAAAGTGGGCTGCCGGAGATATCATCATTGGTTGCTTATAAGGGCTCATACCTGTTATTTTTTCATACATTCTAAACAGGTTTCCGTATCTGTCTCCTATTTCTTCAGCTCCATATTCTTTTATAGCATCCTTGAAATCAAGATAAACTGCATTTTTGTTTGGTCCCACTCCTTTTCCTGAATCAATTTGTTCTTTAGCTGATCTGGAAGCGATATCGCGTGGGGCAAGGTTTCCAAAAGCAGGGTATTTTCTTTCAAGGTAATAATCTCTTTCTTCTTCCGGAATATCATTAGGGAATCTATCATCGCCTTTCAATTTAGGAACCCAAATTCTGCCATCGTTTCTAAGGGCTTCCGACATCAATGTTAGTTTGGATTGATAATCCCCTGACTGAGGTAAACATGTTGGGTGAAACTGAACCCAGCTTACACCTGCCATAAAAGCACCTTTTCTATGGGCTTTCCATGCTGCTGAAGCATTGGAGCCTATTGCCAAAGTTGAAAGATAATAAATTTTGCCATAGCCACCTGATGCCAAGATTACTGCATGAGCACTATGTCTTTCTATTTCGCCTGTTATCAGATTTCTTGCTATAATCCCTCTAGCTTTTCCGTCAATAACCACTAATTCAAGCATCTCATGCCTATTGTATGATTTGACATGTCCAAGACCTATCTGACGCATAAGAACCGAATATGCTCCAAGAAGCATTTGTTGTCCTGTTTGTCCCTGAGCATAAAATGTTCTTTTTACCTGAACTCCACCAAAAGATCTGTTTGCTAAAACACCTCCATATTCTCTTGCAAAAGGAACTCCCTGAGCTACTGCTTGATCTATGACATTTGCAGAAATCTCGGCAAGACGATAAGTATTTGCTTCCCTTGATCTAAAATCACCACCCTTTAAAGTGTCATAAAAATGTCTAAAAACATTATCCCCATCATTTTGATAGTTCTTTGATGCATTGATACCTCCCTGGGCTGCTACTGAATGTGCTCTTCTGGCTGTATCCTGGAAAAAGAAAACTTTCACATTATAACCGAGTTCTCCTAATGTCGCTGCAGCGGGTGCTCCGGATAAACCGGTACCTATTACAATTACATCGAGCTTCTTTTTATTTGCCGGATTTACCAGCTTACAATGTTCTTGATAATTTTTCCACTTTTTTTCCAGTGGTCCTTCAGGAATTTTAGCATTTAACATAATCTACAAATTTTTTAAATAAATAATAGCAGGAATTATTGCAAAACCCAGGCTCATTAAAATAGCAAAAGTAATTCCTATATATTTTGTCAATTTTATATACCATTTATTGTATACACCCAGTGTTCTGAATGCGCTCCACACACCGTGTGCTAAATGAAAACCAAGTGCAATAAAAGCAATAATATAAATAGCAACATACCAGCCTTGCTTAAATGACTCATGAACTATAAGAAAAATGTCTTTATTTCCTTTTTCATCCACGGGGATATCTCCAAATTTATATGCATACCAGTAATCATTGAAGTGAAGAATTAAAAACAATAATATAATAACTCCCAAAATCCCCATATTCCTCGAAAACCAGGAACTGTTTACCCCTCTTTTGTCAACTTTCAATCCTTTACCATTGGATTTCCAGTTTTCAAGAGTGATCAATAAAGCGTCCAGGATATGAATAATGAGCGTGGCATATAACACATAAGCAATAATCTCAATTATAATATTATGTGATAATAGATGGGAATACCAATTGTATTGTAAATGTGCCTGATCATAAGGTAAAAGCAGTTGAAAATTACCCAATAGGTGAATGATCAAAAAGAAAGCGATAAATAAACCGGTCAGCGACATAAATATCTTTCTGATCAAGGTGTTTTTAAATATTACTGATGTGCCCATATTGTTTCGGCTTTTTGTTAATAAATATTTCAAGAGGTGAAGATATCCTTTATAATCAATATTAATCCTATCTAAGTGATGTTTTTGAGTTCTATTTTAAGACAATATAAATAGTCTTATTTATAATTAAATTAATTAAAAATTGAGTTTTATAT
>JALVAD010000269.1 GCA_027011385.1 Saprospiraceae bacterium
GTATATATAGCTTATGAGTAAATTTAATAAAAAAATCTCCCAAAACTTTATCCCTTTGAAAAAGTTTCGGGAGCAACATTATTAAATAAACAACACACTATTTTAAAATTATGAACTTTGTTATTTTGGTATTTTTATTTGTTTTGATAAAGTACATTCCGGGATTAAGACTACTTACATTCAATATACTATTACCGCTTAGCTTAAATTTCTTAATGCTCTTTCCTGTAGCGGAGATAATACTCAATGTAAAGTCTTTTTTATTTTTTAGTTCTACCGTTAAAAATCCGTCTTTAACCAAAGTAGGGTAAACAGTCAATTGACTAGTAGCATCAAAATCATCTGTGGCTGTTGTGCACTTAGGTGATGAGACACTTACGCTTGATGTGCATCCCGTTGATGTATCAGTAGCAGTTATATCGATATCTGTTCCAACCGGGATATCCTTTACTATACTACCATCAACCGTACCTGCGCTTGCAACTATATTGTAGTCAGTTCCCGTAGATAAATATACGGTATATGTCTTATTATCTTCTGAGCATTCTGTACTATCTGCTGTCAATAAAGGTATAGAATTAACTGTTAGTTTTACCACAGTTCTATCTGATGTACATCCGGTTGATTCCTCTCTGTTTTGTACATAATAGACGTTGTCTCCAAGATGAACATCAGCAGGAGTATATTCAAGACCTGTATATAGCAATGTGCCACCTGTTGCTGCATCATACCAATCGGCAACATATCCGGTAGCTTCTTTTACTTTCAAAGCAGGAGTAGTTTCTCCTTGACAGATAGCTTCATCACCTAAAGATTCCGGACTTGCAATTTCTCCACAACCACCACCGTCAACAGCATCGTCACATATATTTCTCACAGTTATTCTTACACCTGTAAGAGAAGTTGTCAATGCAACAGAATCATTCGGCACTGATTTTGCAGGGAAAGTGAAACTTCCTTCCTCCGTAGCAACTCCCAAAGAGTCACCATCATAATACCAAGCATAAGCTTCTTCTGCTAAATCTACAGTACAATTGCTCGCAGCATCTACCAAAGCTCCATTTGGCAATCCGTTGTCAACTATGACTCCTGAACCTTCGGAGAAAGCACCTCCTGATGTATAACTATAGAAACCGTTATTCGTTGATGTTCCATTTGTGATAAATAAACCTCCATCTCTACTAAGCAAACCGGAATTAACGAAAGAACCGGAAGGATTAATTTTCATTCCTGCTGAATTTACTGTGAAATAGGCATCTTTGCTATTTGTCAGATTACCATTTACAAGAACGGCAATAGTATCTTTACCTCCTTGAATAAATAATTTATTATTGTTTTGGAAAGTCCCCAATGTATCTACAAAGAATAATTTACTTGTATCATTCGGAGCGGTATAAGAGAATTCACCATTGTTAATAAAAGATCCGGTTAATACCAATCCTTTGTTTTTTAAACTCCCACCGAGGATTTTACCATTGTTTGTAAAGTTTCCTCCAACTTTTATACCTAAAGTTACTTCAGCCCCTAAGTTGATAATTCCATTGTTAGTTACTGATGAAGTAATATTGGATAAATTCACACCAAAACCTGCTTTGTCAACATTCATAGTACTGCTTTTTGCAATTGTGATGTTAACATCATCACTTCCACCGAAGACCGCTAAAGCGTGTTTTGGGGTTTTGAAATTGAATACTCTATTGTGTCCTTCCACACCTAATGTCACATTAGAGCCTGCACCTATGGAAATACAGTGTTGTGTTGCTACACCATCTCCAACATTCATATCCAAGTCAAAAATAATATTAGCATCCTTCAATATCTTAATAGTTGCCGGAGCATTTGTCATAGTACCCGTAATAGTAAAATCTTTATTTATCTTTACTATTGCGCCAGCTGCCGGAACTTCGTTTTTATCCCAATTGGCAGCGTCATTCCAAGATGTTCCATCACCTTTGCCTGTCCATTTCTGTGCAGATAGCTGAGTGCTTGTAAATGCAAAAAATACGATTAAAACTAAACTTAAAATTTGTAATTTTTTCTTCATTTTTGTATGTTTTTAATATGTTGTTTAAAAAAAGATATTATTTATTTTTTTTTCGCTTGCGTTTAGCAGCTTTATAAGCGACATTCTGCTCTTTTGTAAGTATGTCCTTTCTGATTTGCTTACTTACTTTTTTATTTATTGCTTTTTTCTGTGCTTTCAATTCATCTCCTTCCAATCCACTTTTCTTCAAAGCTTTCATATCTTTACTCTTCTGAATAAACAGTTTTTGTAAATCAGCTTTCTGTGTTTCGGTCAATGCTAAATCACCAGCTTCTGAAATGATAAGTGCGTTTACCTTTTCAACTTGATTATTGGCTTTCTCAATAAGTCTTGGGGATTGAGAGTATCCAAAGTTAAAAGCTATAATTATAGTTAGAATTGTCATTGAAATTTTCATGTCCTATTTTTTAATAAAAACTACATTGTTTTCAAGAGCAAAGATATTTTAAATATAGTTTAAAACAGTTCATTAATTGTCCGTAAGGGTCTGTATATTGTCAAAATAGAGCTAAAATTATTAATTTATTGATTTTTAACACAAATAGCGCTATATTTATAAGCTTAAGATAAAACCTGTACTGATTTTGATTATTTCTAAACCATTTGATTGTGATAAAAGAGTATTTTTGTATAAATGAATCTCAAATAATAATAAAATGAAAAATATATTTTTAATACTTCTTAACACAGCTATTTTACCCTTATTTGTATTTTCCCAAATCCCTGATAAACCGATCAGCCCCACAGAAGCAATAAATATGTTGGGGAAAGGTATTCTATTTGAACCACAATCAGGAGACTGGAATGGTAATATATCCGCCCCATACAAATCCAAATATGGAGATATAATAAAAGATACAGGTTTCAAAAGCGTACGGATACGATATCAGGGAGACAAAAACCCTATGACAAAAGCTATTGCACAAGGACCTCCTTATGATGCAAATGAGGATAAGTTGTTGGATGAACTTGAATTTATTATAGATGATGTGTTGAGTAAAGATTTAGCTCCTGTCATTACTTTTTACGGATTGACCAATGATAATCCGGGTGATTACGATAAAATGATTTCCTGGTGGGGATATGTTGCCAATAGATTCAAAAATAAAAGTCACAGACTGATTTTTAATCTTTTCATCGAACCTTATAATTTGTTGAAAAATGATGATCATCATCGTATTATGGATTATTATGAAGCCATTACAACCGAAATAAGGAAAACAAATCCAACACGATTATTGATATATTTTGCCATCCAACCTGAGAATAGAAGTGATAATCCTTATGGTTCGGGTATAGATTTTTTCAATACCAAAGCTTATAATCCGGTTCCTATTGATGCAGGCATTTATTACATTTGGGATTTTCATGTACTAAAATCCGATGCGATGGACAATATCCGATTGGTACAACAAGCATGGGAATATATGGATTCGACAAAACAGGCGGTTTGGAGCGGAGCATGGGATTCTATGACTGATGAACGTGAATGGTGGTATGGAGAACCTATTGCTATAACTGTCAATAGACGATTTATTGACAGGGGAATACCTTATGCTTATTTGATGATGTTTGACGGCCATACAAGTATTTTTGATGCTCAAATAGATCACGATAGAGATGGCATTCTCGAAGAATGGATTTATGACGGTCTGGAAAAAACCTTAACTTCAGGACCGGATATTTGGTGCAATCTGCTTTCGAACCCCGGATTTGAACAAAACTCAAAATACTGGAATATATCAACTGAATTATTTTCTATCAACAATGAAAAAGAGAATAATTTTTTACAAATTGCTTCAACTTCCGGTAAATCAACAATAAAACAAAATATTACCTTAGCGTTGAAAAACAATGGACCGGGAAAATATGATGTTCTTGCCTATGCAGGTACGGATGATACTGCAAATGCTTCATTAAAGTTTGTAATTCGTGGGAAAACAACCGAAGGAAATTTTGAATTTAAAAGCGAAAATATAACGATTCCCAACAATCCGGAAATATTGAGAAAAAAAATAGAAACTTCCTGGTCGGGTGATCTGCTTTCGGCTGAATTGGAAATAGAGATAAAAGGGAAAAATGTAGATTTGGATAAATTTGGTCTAACACGGTTTTTCTATGAAAACCCCGATATAAATATAGAAATTTGGCCGGGTGAAAGAATTCATCATGACAATTATACCAAAAGAGGTAATGCAGGATTAGAATTGACAGCCAAATTCAGAGATTTGATGAAAGAAGGAGTCAAGAACGAGTATCCTGATATTATTAGTTTTTCAAAAAAAATAGAATCTGTTAAAAATAAATTGGAAGACAGATTAATAGAATTAATTGGCAATGATTACTCCAGAACAAGTCTATCTTCTCAATATCGCTTGAATGGATATAATGCCGGAAATTCAAATTCACAGTATAAGGCTATTGTGGAAAAATACATTTACGGTAAAGACAATATTGCTTATCAATACAATAATCAATTGAAAGACATACAAAATGGAGCAAGGGATTATTTTATTTTAAACGATGTTGATTTCAGGCTGTTTTTTTATGATGTCTACAAAGCATTTCCCCCGACTATTTTTCCTCAGACAGATATCGATACTTCTGTTATTATAGATGGCAATTCCTTTAAAGCTAATGAAAGTGATGCAACTTACAGGTGGTGTGATTGTGATCTTTTGCAAAATCCGATCGGAGGAGCTACTGAACAGTCATTTTCACCTGAAAGATCAGGAAGATACTGTGCCAAAATCACTAAAAATGATTATACATTTATAAGTGGATGTCATTTTATCGAAATAAAACCATCTATTACAGAAAATGAGCATTTTAGCAATATAAAAATATATCCAAACCCCATTCAAAATAAAATATTTATAAAATCCGATAAAAATATCTATAAAATTCAATTGATTGACATAAACGGAAGGATAATCAAATCAATAACGGAAATAAATTCCACAATATCAACTTTGGATGTTGATATATCTGATGGGCTATATGTTTTAGAATTATTTATGGAAAATGGCATAGAATATAGAAAAATAATAAAATCCAATTAAATAAAAAACATCCAAAACACTTTCGCTCTTCTGTTTGTAAACTTGAAGTTTGTGCAATCGCTAATAAAACTGTTCCTTTTTTATTTGATTTTAAATTCTATATTTTGATCGATGATCAACTGAGCGTCTCCATATAAAAATAATTTGTTTATAGTAGAATTATTGGAAACTTTGGGATAATTAATGTAATGGGAGGAAGGAGGTATGGTTATACTATCCGTAGCTACAGGAATCTGATCATCCGACCAATTGGCTGAATTATTCCAGCTATTATTTATTTTTCCTGTCCAATATTTACCATATTCATAAGCGCCATCATCAATTCCCGATAATAATGGTCTGTAAATATGATCAATATCTTCGGATAGCGGATAATTTTGATCGGCGAAATCAATTGCAGGAGAATTATTACTAAGACGGAAATTATAAGAATAGTCCGTATCATGATATTCCTGAGGAGCATTTACAAACAAAGGGTCAGCAACCAGTCTGTTTACTTCGACATCTGTAATATCCGTATCCAAATCCAAATCTCCATCCATATCATAGGACACATTGTTTCTGACGACTAAAATATTGATATTGGCAGAAGAAAGTGCATAGCCAATCCAAGTCGAACTTTCATCGGGAACGGATACTAATGAGATATTATTAATTATCTTCACATCATCACCTCCGTTACAACTTATACCGACGTTTCTTCCTTTTTGAACACCATCGGTCGCATAAGTAACCGAATTGGTATAATGATTTAAAAATGCGGTATTATTTATAATATCTACCTTATATCCGTCGTGATTATTCAATCCCGCATAACCATTCCAATAGCATAAATTGTTTCGCAATAATATCCTCGAAGTATTATTGCTGCTTTTCCACTCATTCAGATTGTTTCTTTCAAGAGAAATACCTTTTCCTTCATCAATTCTTGGATTAATAATAATTTTAGCCGGAGACCAGGAATATTGCTCATTGTAATTGTGATGAACAATATTTCTTTCAACTTTTATACTATATCCCGAATCTATTTTCTTTGTTTTGGTAACTACCAGCCCGTGAGTGCCCGAATATGATTTTAAAGAAGTCAGATAAACTTCATTATCATAAATTTCAATATTTTTACCATAAGAAACCCGAAGTCCGTTGCCGGGAATTTTGAATATTTTATTGTTTCTTATTATCATATTATTGCAATTACTCATATATAATCCTCTGGTATCTATAAACGAAGGTCTGACAACAGTGAAATCACTTAAATCTGAAAATGTATCTGTTTCTTCAACTATACCATCATTATCATTGACTTCATCTTCGTTTCTGTAGTGGATATCTTTTTTGGCAGGCTCTGTAACCGTACCTTCGAGGGGATTTTCATCATTGTATCTTAAATAAACAAACTGCAAAGCATTGGCTGTGGATAAAGGTATTGAATCCGTTTGTCCCTGCATTTTAAAATCCTCAATAATAAGATAAGAACTATTAAATACTCTAAAAATATTTGAACCGTCGCCTTTCAATACTGTATTATTATCATAAGCTTTTATCGTAATATATTTAGAGGCATTTCCATTCAATCCGTTGATCAAAATCGTCTTTTCCGCATGCCACAGATGAGGATCATTGTCATATCCATCAGTATATTTGTAATCGTTATCAAAGCTCTGATTATGATATTCTCCAATGATTAGGATAGAATCACCATCGCTATTTGTTCCTGTACTAACATTATCAAGAGCTTTCTCAAACGTTTGAAATGCAGTTGAAGGAGAAGTGCCGTTATTGTTATCATCTCCATTTGTCTGATCGACATAAAATGCCGTTTGAGCATTGCCCAAAGAGTAAAAAAGAGTTACTAACAAAGCTATATAAAAATAATTCTTTCTTTGCATTTATCGATTATCTTAATAAACACAAAAATAGCATAGTAAAAATTGTTTAAGGTCAAACAATAATTAAAAAAGGAATAAAAATTGTCATTTTCCTTGTGTAATACACTACTGCACTACGCAAGAAATAACCATACATAGTTTTTTACATTACAAACTAACCATCTATTTTTTTAGTTTTCGTTCTAATCCTCACCCTAACCCTCTCCTTTTATGAAAGTCACCCCTAACTTTTTACTATATAGGAAAAAGGAGAGGGAAGATGGTGCTTGGTCATTAGAGATAGCTTTTTGAAGTATATATTTATGAATAAATATAGAAATACATTAAAAAGTTAAATATCTTATCGTTATAACATCCTATAAAAAAGAATAATAGCTAATCCCAAAGACTAAACTCTTTCCAACTCCCCTTCTCCTCTTATTTTAAAAGTCTTCTTGAAAAAGTGAATGAAAAAAAGGAGAAGGGGCTGGGGGATGAGGTTAAGATAATAGAAAGATAAAAAAGGACATGAATACATGTATGGTTATTCTTTGCGCATCACACTACATCGGTGAATACAATTCAAATTCAGCAGGATTATAATAATTTGTTCCTTTTACCAAGAGTCTGATCTTTTTAGTGGTAACAGATTTCTTTAAAAACTTGATGATCTCCCATTTAGGTTTCCATTTGAATACTGTTTTCCATCCTCCTTTTCCATCCGGAATTTGAAGTTCAGGCTTGTTTTTTGGTTTCCAATGGTCACCACGACCAGCCACTACACTTGCTATTGTAACCGGAGCATCAAATTCCGCTTCAATCCAAATATCTCCATTTATCTTTTCAGCTAGCCAGGTTGTTCTTGCATTTCCATCAATCACATTTCCAATATCTTTCCGGTTTTGGGATGCTGTAAGTTTAGCTTTATAAGTCAATGGGTGATAAACGTGCAGCGGTTTTACATCCATCAGGGATTTATCAAAAGTAAGTTGTATTGTCGTAACTATTTTTTCACGGTTTTCCGGTGCAACTTCAATTGCAAAATAATCATCATATTGTCTGTAATTAATATCTTTACCATTCAACATCTTAACATTTTTGAGTTTTAAGCCGGGCAAATTGGGAAAACTCATTTCTTTGGATGAAGCCCACCTGAAAATATGCAAAAATACTTTATTTCCCTTTTTCGTTGATACGCCCCAAGGTTCCTGATAATAAGGACCGCCTCTTGTACCTCTTATGCTTGTTTCTCCATTGATTTTCCACCATTTCGCTATTTGTTTAAGACGTTTTTCTTCAAGGGGATTCAATGAACCGTCACCCCGTGGTCCAATATTGAGCAACATATTTCCTCCTCCTCCCCACGTATAAAGAAGTATTTCCATCAATTGCTTCAATGGCTTTAGCTTTACATTGGGATTGTATCCCCATTGAGATGTAGTAGTATGACAGGCTTCCCAATTATCTTCATTGTTCAGTTGGCTTATTGTATGTTCGGGAGTATAAAAATCAGCACCGACCCCACCGCGATCATTGACCATAGCATCAGGATGAAGTTTTCTTATTTTTTTCATTATTTCTTCAGAGGTATTTCCCCATTTTCCGGGGCCCAACCCATCAAACCAAATCTCATATATTTTACCGTAATTTGTTAAGAGTTCATCCATTTGCGCTTTATAAAACTCAATATATCTATCATGATGTTTTTCCGAATCGCAGTCAGGGTGATGCCAGTCCCTTGGCGAGTAATAAAAACCAAAATTGAAATTCTGCTTTCGACATGCTTGTTCAAGTTGTTTCAAAATATCTTTACCATATGGTGTATTCATGATATCATAATCAGTAACTTTTGAATCAAACATCGAAAATCCGGCATGGTGTTTTGCCGTAAAAACCAAATATTTCATGCCGGCATCTTTTGCTAATTTTACTATATAGTCAGGGTCGTATTTGACAGGATTGAATGTTTTGTATTGCACATCGTAAACTTCGGGTTCTATCAAACCTTTTTTATATCTTTTATAAGGTTTACCACCGGGTCTATGACTTTCACTATGCCTGGAATGACTTAAAGCTTTACCTAATTGACTGATTGGACCCCAATGGATAAACATACCAAATTTATTGTCTTTCCATGACTCGGATGCATTTTTGCTTGCTGTTTTTACTTTCACCGATTTATCGATCTCATAAGTTTGAAATTCATCTGTTTGATTTTTATTGTGTCTCTTTTTATTTTGTTTTTTTACAACTTTTTTATTTTTATTTCTTACGTTATTTTCATTTTTCTGGGCTTTACAAGAAAAAGAAAAAGTCAACATTATTGTAAGTAATAAAT
>JALVAD010000270.1 GCA_027011385.1 Saprospiraceae bacterium
GATATCACTGTACTCATGAACAAAAGAATAAGTATTTTTATTTACCAATTCAAAATCTGCATTTCTTTTATTCTTTCTAAAATAATCTATCATTATATTGTGTGCAATTCTAAACAAATATGATTTAACTCTGTCAAAATCTACATCCTGCACATGTTGCCATAGACGCATGAAAGTATCTTGCACAACATCATTTGCCGTATTGATATCCCTAACACTTTTCAGAGCAAATCTGAAAATATTATCAGAAAATAATTCTACGCACTTATTGTATTCTGTTGTGGTCATACCAAAAATTAAATCATATCACTTATAAGCAATACGTAAAGATAGAAAAAAAGTTACAGCATTAGTTAATAGAGGTGCATTTCATTTTTAAGTATTTATCAGTGATTTGACCCCAAATTAAATTTTTATTTATGAAAAAAGCAAAAAAGTTTCTTTAATTCTTAATATTTAAATAAAAAAATATACCTTTGCACTCCAATTTTAAATGCTCAATAACAGATTGATATGGAAACTATAAAAATAAATGCAGAATTAAGAGATTCTTATGGTACAAGTGGTGCCAAAAAAGATAGAAAAAATAATTTAATTCCTTGTGTTATGTACGGTGGGGATGATCAATATAAATTTACGGTTAAGCCCTTAGATGTTCGTGGTTTGGTTTATACACATGAATTTAAAACCGTTGAATTGAACCTTGGCGATAAAGTTACAAAGGCAATATTGAAGGATGTTCAATTTCATCCAATAACCGATAGTATTCTACACTTGGATTTTCAGGAATTGGTTCCGAATAAAAAAGTAAAGGTATCTGTTCCGGTTAGTTTTTCCGGTGTGGCTCCTGGAGTTAAAGGAGGAGGAACAAAAGTTGCTTTACTTAGAAAGATTAGTATTAAAGCAACACCTGAGAAGTTGGTTGATACCATAGTTGGTGATATTTCAAATCTTGAATTAGGAGCTTCATTAGCAGTTAAGGAATTGAAGATTCCTGAAGGTATTGAAGTGTTGGAAAATGAAAATACTCCGGTTCTATTTATTGAAACTCCAAGATCTCTTAAGAGTTTGGAAAGTGCTGCTGATTTGCTTGAAGAAGGAGAAGAAGGAGCTGAAGTTGCTGAAGCACCTGCGGAATAGAGTTTATAAAAATGAAAAATATTTAAGACTGCTTCGATTGAAGCGGTCTTTTTTTGTTTTTATCTATGTAAAAAAATGGGTTAAGTCGAAAAGTTCTGGATTAGCATTATTCTCCTGTTTCCTGCACTACCGCCCCCTCTGGCATCCCGCGAAAACCTTGCTCTCCCCCTTAATAATTTTTCTTCACTTTGTTACGAAAAATGATAGGGGGAAGTGGCAACCGCTACTTCCCAGTTGGTAGAATATGCGTTAGGGTTATCCCGGTTTCGGAACGGAGTAATGGAAATAAACCTTTTAATTTCCTTAATTTTTCATCTTGATAAAAAAAAGCTTGTCCCATAATGGAACAAGCTCCAGTTTGTTTATCATATTTTATACTATCAATGGAATCTGATAAATTCTTTTACCCAATCTGATGTGACAGATTTTGGTCTTTCCAATGGAAGCCCTAATGCTCTTGACCAAATTGAAGCAGCTAGAACTCCTAGGGCTCTTGATACACCAAATAATACTGTGTAATATTCATATTCTTTAAATCCATAATGAACCAATAATGCACCTGAATGTGCATCAACATTAGGCCAAGGATTTTTTACTTTACCAAGGCTTTGAAGTATCGGTGGTACTTGTTCAAATAATTGCCATATAATATTTACAAGTTTTGAATCTTTGATATTTCTTTCAGCAAATCTCTTCTGAGCGATAAATCTAGGGTCAGGTCTTCTTAAAACAGCATGACCATATCCGGGGATTACTCTACCTGAATTTAAAGTATCTTGGATATACTTTTTAACTTGATCGTCAGTTGGTTCATCAGTTCCCAATATTTCAATCATTTCAAATACCCATTTTATAACCTCTTGGTTTGCTAATCCATGCAATGGACCTGCTAAAGCATTTATCCCTGCTGACAATGAAAAATAAGCATCACTCAAAGTTGAATTAACTAAGTGGGTTGTATGAGCTGAAGCATTTCCTCCCTCATGGTCAGAATGTATAGTCAAGTATATTCTCATGAGTTCCATAAATCCTTTGGAGTCATTTCCTAGCATATGAGCAAAATTAGCACCCCAATCTAAATTTGGATCCGGATCAATTTGCTTTCCATTGTTGTATTTTCTATTATAAATATATGCTGCTAATAGTGGCAATGTAGCAATTAGATTCATTGTGTCCTCATATGTAGGATCCCAATAATCGTATTTTGACATTCCCTCAGCATATTTTTTCTTGAATTCTCCATTATTTCCCAAAGACAAAATACCCATACTAAACATAGTCATTGGGTGTGAATCTTTAGGCATAGCATCTATTACATCTTTTGTGTATTGGGGTAGATTGGCTCTTTTTTGCCATTGCTTGGTCAACCATGATACATCTTCATGCTCCGGTAGTTCCCCCGTTAGAAGTAGCCAAAATAAACCTTCAGGTAATGGTTCATTACCATCTTTTGCAGTAGGTAGTTTATCTCGAAGTTCAGGAATAGAAAATCCTCTGAATCTAATTCCTTCAATTGGGTCAAGTGCAGAAGTTTCATAAGTCATTGCTTTAAGACCACGCATTCCTCCGTACAATTGTCTAATCGCAACCTGATCGACTACTTTGTCACCGTTTTCTTTAAGAAGAGCCTTTACCTCTTTTCCAAGTGTGGTTGCTTTTTCTTTAAAAATAAGCTTTAATTTATCCATAATGATTTATTTTGAAGTTAAATTGAAATTATTAAAATATTATTCTAAATATGATACAAATTTAATCTTTTTTCCTTATATAAATTTAACTTAAAGTTAAATCATATTATTATTTATATCCTTTATTATTTAGTATTATTCTAATTTATATGCAGTTTAAATATTTCACTCCATAATATTTTGAGATATTACTACAAAAACTATGTCAATATTAGCAATTATCGGATATTTGGGCTCTCAAATAATTATATGATAAATTTCGAACGATATACTTTGGATAATGGATTGGTGGTCTTGATGAATATGGACAAAACTACTCCTTTGGTTGCTTTCAATATAATGTATAATGTGGGCTCAAAAAATGAAGAAGAGTCTAAAACCGGCCTTGCACATCTTTTTGAACATTTGATGTTTTCAGGAACGAAACTTGTACCTGATTTTGATAGCCGGACACAGATAGTTGGAGGTGAGAATAACGCTTTTACTAACGCGGATATTACCAGTTTTTATATCACTTTGCCTGCTCAGAATATTGAAACGGCCTTTTGGCTTGAATCGGATAGAATGGTCAATTTGGTGTTGAGTGAGGAAAAATTTGAAAATGAAAAGAGGGTAGTAATCGAAGAGTTTAAAGAAACATCAATCAATGTGCCTTATGGTGATATGTGGCATCATTTGGCTGAATTGAGCTATACAAAACATCCATATAAATGGCCTACAATCGGAAAAAAGATAGAACATATACAGAATTTCACACTCGATGATATTTTTAAGTATTATAATGACTATTATCATCCTCAAAATGCAATTATTTCCATAAGTGGAAATTTTGATAAAGAAAATGCAATTGCATTGGCTGAAAAATGGTTTGGAAGAATTACTAAAAATGGCAAATCTGATTTTTTATTTCCAAAAGAACCTAAGCAACTAGAACCTAAAACTACAATTATCAAGGATAATGTACCGGCAAATGCCATTTATATGGCTTTTCATATGAACGGAAGAAGCGATGAAAATTATTATTCTCAAGATTTAATTTCTGATATTTTGGGTCGTGGACGATCTTCCAGGTTATATCATAATTTGGTCAAAGAGCAGGAGATATTTACGGATTTGTATGCTTATGTCACAGGGAATATTGATCCGGGTTTATTGATTGTAGGTGGTAATTTTTCGGATAAAACAGATCAAAAATTGGCAGTTGAGAGTATTCAAAAGGAATTGGACTCAATGAAATCAGAATTGGTAGATAAATATGAGTTGAAAAAGCAAATCAATAAAATTGAAAATCAAATGGCATTTTCTGAAATTGGCATTTTGAATAAAGCTATCAATTTGGCACAATATGAATTATTGGGTGATGCAAATCTTATCAATAAGCAAGAAGAATTGTATGAAGAAGTGACTCCGGAAGATATTTTGAGAGAGTCAAATGAGATTTTGCAAGAAAACAATTGTTCGAAAGTTTTATATCTAAAGGATTAGTTGATTTATGTCATTAAGTAAGAAAATAAATAGTATTCCGGTTAAGTATTTTTATATACTATCCATACTTCTGATTTTTCCTGCTTTATTGATAAATCTTGGCTTACTAACCTTTAATGAAGATGAAGCCATTCGTTCTTTGGTGGCATTGGAAATGAAGTATTCCGGAAATCTTATTGTACCGACATTGAATGGTACATACTATTATTTCAAACCGCCCTTATATAATTGGATAATCCTCTTGTTTTACAATATATTCGATGATGTGACACCTTGGACTGCTAGGTTCGCAACAATAGTCAATTTATTGGCTTTCACATTCACAATCTATTTGGTAAACAAAAAGTATTTGGATAAACATAAAGCTATAATAATCGCTTTGGTATCTATCACTTGCGGTAGGATTATCTTTTGGGATTCGATGTTGGCATATATCGATATCTCATATTCCTGGGTTACTTATATGGAGATAATGTCGATATTTATTTTTTATAAAAAAAAGAAATATTGGCAATTATTTTTAGTGAGCTATTTGCTTATGTCCATCGGGTTTTTGATGAAGGGATATACATCGATAGCGTTTCAAGGGCTGAGTTTAGTCGCATTTTTTATTTGGAAAAAGGATTTTAAAAGATTATTTTCTATACCTAATTTTGTAGGATTAGGCTTATTTGGGTTGATAGTAGGAGGATATTATTTCGCATATAGTCAGTACAACAGTATTGAAAGTACTTTTACACCACTATTAGATCAGTCGGTAAGAAGGACTGCCATGCACAAAACGATTGATATTTGGCAAACTGTTAGGCATTTGTTTACTTATCCATTTGATAATGTATATCATTTTTTGCCGTGGTCTTTGATGATAATATTGGTCTTTAGCAAAAGAAGTGTAAAAGCTATATTCAAGAATGATTTTGTAGCGTTTAATGCCATAATGTTTTTGGCAAATATCACGGTGTATTGGGTTTCTGTAGAGGTATATCCACGATATATTTTGATGCTTGCGCCAATGATTTTCACTGTTTACATTTATGTTTACGATATTCATTTTGCAGAAAATAGTCGTTTGGTCAAGATATTGCACATCCTCTTTTTGATATTATTTGTAGCTATTTTTGTAGTAAGCTTTTTGCCTTATTTTGAAGAAAGGGCTTGGTTGAATGATAACTATATTCAGAAGACCATATTTTTAAATATTTTGATACTGGTATTGACCATAATCTATTATTTTAGAAAAAACAATAAACTAATTGTCTTGGTATTGTTGATATTGGTAGTAAGGATAGGCTATGATTGGTTTATGATTCCCGGGCGGAGAAGAGATGATCCCGGATATGACAAGGTGGCAATAAATATCGGAAACAAATATAAAAATGAAGCAATATATATCTATAAAAAATCGAAAATAGACTATACTGCTTCGTATTATATCGCAAGGCAAAGGGGCAAAATCACGATGAGAAAGTTTAAAGATTTTCTACCTCAGGAATACTATCTAATCGATACATCTCACTGTCTTCTCGATACTAATCAATTCAGAATTGTAGAGGAATTTATAGAGCGGGAATCTGACCGTACTCTTTTTGTGATAAAACCCAAAAAAGTCCTTAAAGATTAATGATGGTGATGTCCTCCACTATGAACGTGTCCGTGATCTAGTTCTTCTTGAGTCGCATCTCTAATATCCAAAATCTCCCCTTTGAAATATAGGTCTTTGTCAGCCATAGGGTGATTGAAATCCATTACAACTACATCGTCTTTTACTTCAACTACTTTTGCATTTAAGTGACGACCTTGTTGATCTTGCATTGTCAATACATTTCCAATTGTTAGCATTCCATCTTCAACTTTTCCATCTACTTCAAATGTTGATTTAGGTAATTCAATGATATTTTCAGGATTTGAAAGTCCATATCCATTAGCTGCTTCAATTTTAAATTGGAAAGTATCTCCTTTTTTTAATCCTTCCAGATTTTCTTCAAATTTTGGAATCATCATTCCCATACCGTAGATAAATTCTAAAGGTTGGTTTTCTTGTGTTTTTTCAGTTAATTCACTATCAAAACCTCCTGTTCTAAGTTCGTATCCTAGTGAAACGACCTTGTTTTTTTCAATTTTCATTTTAAGTTTTTTATTAAGGTCGCAAAGGTATATATTTGTAGCAAATATACTCTAAAATGATGCATATATTCAATTTTAATTTAGGTAATTCTTATTTATAGATTAGTTAATCCAATTTGTCTGTTCAATCCTTGCTCAAAATTTGATATGTTTTTATATTTCTGTGTTTACTTCCATAATTGTCTTAATTATTCCTTTTTATTTCCCTTTGTTCAAACAATCTAGGATAGGATTCCAGTTTTTTACCCAGATGCCATTCAGCAATATGAAGTATTTTCATAAGTTGAAATCAATGACTTTCCATTATTCTATAAACGGAATCTTGATTGAAAGTAAAGGAGCGAAAAAATCAAATTCAGAATCCTCTACAAATGCTAAAAAACCATAATCTAAATAGATACCTTTGACTTTACTTCTAGCATTTATCGTAAATAATAAAGGAGAGTCTTCAACATCAGCCAATAAATCAAACATAAGACTTGTGTATTTAGTTATTTTAACCGTTCCGCTAAAGTTAATAAATCTAACACTTTCTAGACCATCATCATAGTCAGCAAATGGGTATTTGAATCCCAAAGATAAATTATTTGATTTATTACCTAAAGTTAAAATTCCTGAAAGGGCTAAAATATTCTTTTTGTAAGGATGTCTACGATAATCATAATAATCATAATAATAACGTTTTTTAAACAATCTGGAATATCGTACTCCTCCTAATAATGTCAATTTGTTTTTGATAAGATAGCTTGAATAATTCATTGAAAAACTCATCCCTACATCATCAAAACCTCCATCAAATAAACTATAAAAATTGATGTTCGACTCAGCTGTTAAATGATTCGTTATTCCATATGCAAAATCATTAATCATTAGCATGGTATTGGAATAATAAAAATTTCCTTTACCCAGTGGGAAAGCACTTTTGTCATAAATGTATTTTTGAGGCAAGTTATTTTTATTATTGTTCTTTGAATTTGGATCTACTTTTTCAATACTTTTGATATATTCTCGCTTTAAAGTCAATAACCCTGCCTCTTTGATGTCAATAATAATATTGGTATCATCCATACGATTGATATATCCCGTGTATTTGTCACCATTAATTGTTCTTATCTCATAAAGTTCTTCTGTAGTTTTTTTAACATTCTGTGCTGATAAACCGGTACTAAAAATAATTTGAAAGAAAACGATTGCAAATATGAAGATCTGTTTCACTTTGTAGGGATTTAGTTAGTTAATTAAGTCTACAAGAAAGAATATCAAAATTGTAACTGTCTAATATTATACAGACACAAATATAACAAAAATCATATTGAAATTATTGTTAGAGGTTTAAATTTTAGTGCCATCAAGAAAACATTATTTATAAAACAAAGTAGGAAACATTTTTAAACTTGCAAAGGCAATTAAAAGCTCATAAGTGCCTTGGGTAACTTGAATTTATCCCAAGAAATCTTTGAAAATGAGGAATAAAAATATATATTTGTCCGGTGTATAAAATAGTTGGCAGATATTAAAAAATTTCATTGCTGAAACCACTAAAAAATAAAATACTTATGAATAAAATTGCGTCAGTAATATTCGGAATAATTGCTATAGGAAATGTAATATATAGTTTTTGGAAATATTCAGATTCGACAGCATTTTTTGGATTTGAAGTTAACGTGTGGATTTATAGAATATTTTGGGGTTTAGTTGCTATTTATATGTTTTATAGTAGTCAGTCAAACAAAAAGAAAGTGAAATGAAATCCAAAGTTTGTTTTGAAATAAAAGATTGTATAAAGATTAATGCGGAATTAAATGTTGGTGGAAACTCAACTTTGTGGAATTGAAAATGAATCCGGAATTTCAAAGAATGGAAGAAATGACAAAATACCAACAAGCAGTATGATGTTTAAATTGCATGTTATCTGGTTACACTGCTTGCTGTGAGTACGTTATGTGTATTTATAAACCAAGATAAAAATAAATCATGAATAAAGTATTTTATATAATAATATTAGTTTCGATTCTTTTTATTAGTAAGTCTTTTAGTCAAGACCAAATGGACTATAAGAAATTAAGTGAACAAGAACTTATCAACAATTTAAAAAATATAAATTCTGAAATCAGGTATTATAGTGCGGCCGAAATTAAAAGAAGATTGGAACAAAATGAATGTATTGTTCAGAAAGGGAATATTATCGAAAACACTTTTGATCATTGGAATGAAAAAGTAATAAAATTTCGAAGTATGAAAAATATTGAATCCTTACTTGATTCTTTTGAAATAACCTCAAAAAATCTTATCCCTAATTATGGTAACACTAAAATTTTCAGATTAGATCATTTTTTCTTAATTTATATTAAACTCAATGAAAAGAGAACTAAGGGCAGAATTATTGAATTTTTCATGAGACCGGAATTTTTTAACATTGTCCCCCCGGAAAATTACAGCGGTCTTTGGAAAATATATAATATTACTGGTCTATTAGCATCTGAAACCTCATATAAGAACGGAAAAATGGATGGCGTTCAAACTATTTATAGAAATGATGGATCTACTTCTTGGTCTAAGCTATATATCAAAGGAGAAATCCAATTCCAAAGAGGTTACAATAAGTTTGGTGAACTTACAAGCGAACGAATATTTGACGATAGAGAAAGGAAAAAATACGAAAAGGAAGTTGAATACGAGAATTCATTCCTAAAAGAATAAATATACATAACAATGGCTGACCAATGGCATATCCTACTTCGTTGGGGACGCGGAATCTTGACCATTGATATGCCTCTGAGAAAACAAACAAACTCATATAAATAAATAAAATTGAAGCACTTTAAAGACATAAAAACGGTACGATAATTCAATAATATTGGTATAAAG
>JALVAD010000271.1 GCA_027011385.1 Saprospiraceae bacterium
TTACTATACTTATTCCGGTTCATATTACAATGATAGAAAGTACTACAAAATCCCAATTGATGATTTGAATCAAAAAGAGGAAATACAAAACATAAAGGTATTTGCAAAAATCATCATTGATGAAGACTCATATTCATATGTTTTGAATAATGATATTTTTTATTGTGAAAAAGGTGATTGTAAAAAATTGAATTCACATATTCATTCAGACAGGAAACCAAAATATTTTACTTCTACTGATAAACGGTTTTTTGGATTAACTACTGATAATATTGACAAAAAGAATCAAATTTTTATTTATGACCGGAATAAAAAGAGTTTAAAGAAAATCGATTTAAAAGATTACGATATATTTGGAAAAATTCAAGTGAGATTTATTGATAATAAATACATTTATCTAAAACAAGAAATAAATAATGATAACCCTACTTTCTTTTTATGTAATTTATTTAGTGCAGAAATTCATAGGATTCCCTCGACAATTCGCATATTGGATTACTATGCAATAAATGAGAATGAAATACATTTTTTGTCTAAAAATAAAATATTGATATATGACAGGGATTTGAAACCTGTAGAAACTATCAGCATCGAAGACATCAATATTAATGAGATAAAAAAAGCTTCTCCTTTTAGCGATAGTATAAGGGTAATCTTTGTGAAGCCCCACAATAGACTGGCGGGGATAAACAACTCTTTATATACTTATAATCCATCCAAAAGGGAAATGAACAAATATTTTGAGTGTGATGATAGTCTTATAATTGAAGATATAGCGATTACGGATACTACAGCATTCTGTCTTCTCAAAAGTAAAAATTCAGGTTTCCAGATATATGAAATGAATCTTGATAGACATTATACTAATACTTTTGATGATCAAATCAAAGCTAATGAGCTCAATACTGTCTCAATATTTCCCAATCCGGTATCAGGCAAATTGTTTTTTGATAAGGAAATAAACAATTTAAAGATTTTTTCAATATCCGGCAAATTGATGATAATTTCAAATACCAAAACCAGAACCATTGAAGTCTCTGCCTTACCACTAGGTATTTACATAATGGAATTTGAATTTGGAAGAAAACTTGGGAGGTTTAAATTCATTAAAACCCGCTGAGCAAATCAGTAAAGTACTGACATTATTACGGAGTCGAATATGACTATTCTGCATTTGCCTGAAAACAATTTGCATTTGTTTTTAACTCAATCTTGAAAAATTAATCCAATAATATTTATACGACATCTTAAAGTTAATTTGGTACAATCCTATAATAATATTTTGAATAATCCAATTATTCAACAAAAAATTAGCTATTATAAAACCATTGCATATATATCAGTATTATATTTTGTTATTGCAAGTACAATTAGTGTAAAAATCTGCATTCTAATGTTTGGAATTGTTATAAATTACGTATGTTTCCAAATAAATAGTGTTAATATTTTGGAGTATGAAGTTATTTTTATACAAAATTCATCTTCAAAATCATAAGCTATGATAAAAACAAACAAAAAAGGGGAAACCTATTATGAAAGTATCTTGCGAAAAGGATATACGCGAAGAGATTTTATGAAATTTGTTACGTATATGTCTGCATTTATGGGACTTCAATCCAGTATGATTGGACAGGTTGCAAAAGCACTTGAGACAAAAAAAAGGTTGCCGGTAATTTGGGAGCATTTCCAAGAATGTACCGGTTGTTCTGAATCATTTATCAGATCAGATCATCCATTAGCTGCCGATATAATTTTGGAGACTATTTCTCTGGATTATACCGATACATTGATGGCTGCTGCCGGACATAATGCCGAAGAAGCTAAGCAAAAATCGATGAAAGAAAACTATGGTAACTATATATTAGTTGTGGAAGGTGCAATACCTACAAAAGACGATGGTGTTTATTGCACCATTGCAGGAAGAACTGCCATCGATATACTAAAGGAATCTGCTGCCGGTGCTTTAGCTATAATCACTTTTGGTAGCTGTTCAGCGTGGGGAGGTATTCAAGCTGCTTCACCAAACCCAACCGGATCAGTACCTGTAGATGCTATAATAAAGGATAAACCTATAATCAAAGTTCCCGGTTGTCCTCCTATAGGTGAGGTAATGACAGGTGTAATTTTGCATTATGCTACTTTTGGAACTATTCCTGAACTTGATGCAGAAGGAAGACCAAAGCAATTCTATGGGAAGAGAGTACATGATAGTTGCTACAGAAGACCGTATTTTGATGCGGGATTATATGCAGAGTCATTTGATAGTGACGAGGCTAAAAAAGGTTATTGCCTATATAAATTGGGATGTAGAGGACCTGTGACTTATAATGCTTGTGGATTTATGGAATGGAACAATGGAATTAGTTTCCCAATCAAATCAGGTTATCCTTGTATAGGTTGCAGTAGTAATGACTTCTGGGACAATGGGCCATTCACCGAAAGGCTCGAAAATGTTCCCGGTTTTGGCATAGAAAATACTGCTGACAAGATAGGAAAAATTGTTGTTGGTGCTGCTGTAGCCGGTGCTGCAGTACATGCTGTTGCTACAAATGTAGCAAAACGAAAGGAATTGAAGAGGAACGAATGTCTTGGCGAGGTAAACGAAAAAAATATTAAAGAATAACATTTCAAAAAAATAATATTATGGCAAATAGAATAGTAATAGATCCGATAACCAGAATAGAAGGTCACTTGCGAATTGAAGCGGAGATAAAGGACGGTAAAGTAGCAAAAGCATATAGTTCTTCGACAATGGTAAGAGGAATGGAAAAAATAGTAGAGGGACGTGATCCTAGGGATGTTTGGGCTTTTGTACAAAGAGCATGTGGGGTTTGTACCACTGTACACGCAATAGCATCTATTAGGTCTGTTGAGGATGCTCTTGGAATTGTAGTTCCGCCAAATGCGGAAATAGCTAGAAATATAGTGACAATATCTCATGCATTGCAAGACCACGTTGTTCACTTTTATCATCTTCATGCACTTGACTGGGTAGATGTCACTCAGGTATTAAACGCCGATCCTAAAGCAACTTCTGCATTGGCACAAAGTATTTCGAGTTGGCCAAAAAGTTCACCGGGATATTTTTCAGATGTAAAAAAGAGAATCAAAAAATTTGTTGACAGCGGACAATTAGGAATATTTGCAAATGGATATTGGGGGCATCCCGCAATGAAACTCCCCGCAGAGGTTAATCTATTGGCTGTTGCTCACTACCTTGAAGCTCTAGAATGGCAAAAGGAGATAGTCAAAGTGCACACTATTCTTGGTGGTAAGAACCCTCATCCTCATTTCTTGGTTGGTGGCATGGGTAGTCCGATTAATGTTGGAGATGCCGGCGGCTTGAATATGGAAAAACTTGGGTATGTTGGAAAATTGCTGCATGATGCGAAGACATTTATCAACCAAGTATACATTCCGGACTTATTAGCGATAGCTTCATTTTACAAAGATTGGGGAGCAATAGGGGCAACTGATTTTAAAAATTTCTTATCTTTTGGAGATCTACCAACAGACAATTATAGAAATCCTGAAAGTTTCAAATGGCCGCAAGGGGTTATATTAAATGGAGATTTGAGCACAGTTCATGATATAGATGTTAGAGACACAAGTGAGTTCAAAGAATATGTCAATAAATCTTGGTATGATTATGCAGGCGGGAAAGAGATAGGGTTGCATCCTTGGAAAGGAGAAACAAATATAAATTACACCGGTCCTCAACCTCCATATGAGCATCTGGACATTGACAAACCATATAGCTTTGTTAAAACTCCAAGATGGAAAGGAAAACCAATGGAAGTAGGTCCTTTGGCAAGAGTATTGATTGGATACGCTAAGGGAATTCCCGAGTATAAAGAGGTTGTGAATTACGCTTTAAAAACATTAGATATACCTGTCGGAGCATTGTTCTCTACTCTGGGAAGAACTGCCGCAAGAGGATTGGAAACAAAGCTTTTGGGTGATTGGGGATTGGAATTTTACGATAAGCTATTGCTTAATATTAAAAATGGTGATACGAGAATGGCTAATATGGATAAATGGGATCCGTCAACCTGGCCAAAAGGAGAAGCGAAAGGAGTTGGATACATGGAAGCACCAAGGGGTGGACTGTCACACTGGATAGTTATCGAGGATAGCAAGACTAAGAATTATCAAATGGTAGTTCCTACTACATGGAATGCATCTCCCAAAGATCCAAAGGGGCAAATGTCCGCATATGAAGCATCTTTAATTGGTACTCCAATTGCTGATCCAAATAATCCGGTTGAGATACTAAGGACTATTCACTCATTTGATCCTTGTTTGGCTTGTGCTGTACATCTCTATGATGAACATGGCAAACACATAAGTCAAATTCAGATAGGAGGAGCGTGTTCTGTGTAGATTTGAATATATATTTTAAGTAGTTAAAAACAAAGATAAAATATTATGGCTACAACAACATTTAATTATAAAAGGGTTTATGTTTGGGAAAAACCCGTTAGAATATTTCACTGGGTTACGGTATTGTCAACAACAATTTTGGTAATAACCGGATTTATCATCGCAGACCCACCTGCTATCAATAGCAATGTTGAAGCTACTAATTCATATTGGTTTGGGATAGTAAGAGCTGTGCATTTTATAACAGCATATATTTTGATTGCAAATCTTATTTTTAGAATATATTGGTCTTTTGCCGGCAATCAATTTGCTAAATGGGACAATTTTATACCTTATACTAAGAAAGGAATAAAGAATATCCTGTATGTATTAAAAGTAGATATATTCCTAATGAAGGACAAAGAACATAAACTGTCAGATATAAGTATAGGACATAATTACCTTGCTGCATTTTCATACTTTATTATGACATTATTTTTCTTTTTACAGGTAGCTACAGGTTTAGCTTTGATTGCAGATAATTCTTCTTGGTTTTTTCCTAAAATGTTTCACTTCATAGTACCCTTATTTGGTGGAGATATTATTGTAAGGTATATACATCATATATTGACATGGCTATTTATGGCCTTTATAGTTGTCCATGTATATTTAGTACTTTATCACGATTATGTTGAGGCAAGAGGTGAAGCATCTGCAATGTTAAGTGGCTTTAAATTTATAAGATCAGAGAGAGTTGATGAAACTGAAGAAGATATTATTGAAAAAGCTACAGAACAAATGTGGGACGGAGAAAATGATGAGTCCAAGTAATGTTAAATTCCAAAATTTTTGCAAAGAGGTTAATCCAGCTGTATAGTGGCATGGCTCATGTTAAGGGAAAATGCTTTCGCCAAGAGGTTAGAAACCTTTGGTTCGTGTTTGGGAAGACGTTTTATCGTGAGTTAAGGATGTTTAATCTCACATTTACGACTCAGATATGTATTTTATATTCAAATATTAAACATAGCTTATGATTTCGGATGATGTAATGGAATTGCAAAAATATTTTTACCAAACCAATGACTATACTGATATGAAGTTATCGGATAGAATATTGGTTTTGGGTATAGGAAATTATTTAATGGGGGATGAAGGTGTAGGTGTACACGCAATACACGCCATGAGCAAAATGGATTTGCCTAAGAATGTTGATATTCTTGATGGGGGAACAGGTAGTTTTGATTTGATGCCAATTCTTGCAAAATATCCTGCTGTGGTTTTTATAGATGCGACCATGGATGGCAAAACACCGGGTACAATCAATGTTATTTATCCTAAGTTTGCAGCAGATTTCCCAACAGTATTGAGTGCTCACGATGTAGGATTGAAGGATATGATTGACGCCTTGGAGTTCAAGGGAGAACTACCAAAGATTATTTTAGTGACTGTAACAATAAAAGATATGATGCCAATGACGATAAAACTTACTGATGAGGTCAATTCGGCAATTCCATCTTTAACAGATAGAGTTTTAGAAATAATAGAGGAGATGAAAGTAAAATAACGGTTGTTATATCTTAGCTGCTAATTCCGAGCCTTGCCGGATAGCGATTTTTGCATCAAGTTTATCTGCACTTTTTGCTCCTCCTATCAAATGAACATTTATTCCGATTTCTTCTAAGGGTTGGCTCAGATGATTTAAGGGTAATTGTCCTGCACAAATGATAATTTGATCTACTTCCAACAATTGTTGTTTTCCTTTTCTTGAAATCAGCAATCCTTTCTCATCAAATTTCAAGTATGTACATGCATTCATCATCTTTACATTTCTTCTTGTCAAACTAGCTCTATGACCAAATGCAGTAGTTTTACCTAGACCTTTCCCCACTTTGGTTTCTTTTCTCTGCAAAAGATATATCTCTCTCGGCGATTCCACTTTCACAGGTTTTGTAAGCCCTCCCCTATTGGAAATAGTCATATCAACACCCCATTCTTTCATATATTCTTTGATATCTTGACTTGGATTGACACCCTGATGACTCAGATATTCCGCCACATCAAAACCAATTCCGCCCGCTCCTAAAATTGCAACTTTTTTACCTACCGGCTTTTTATATTTTAAAACATCTAAATAACTTAAAATATTTTTTTCATTCCCACCTTCAATTTTGATTTTTCTGGGAGAAATACCGGTTGCTAATACTATTTCATCAAATTCCTTAAGCATCTCGACTGTTGCTTTTGTATTGAGTTTTAGTTTTACATTTGTTAATTCAAGTTTCCTTGTGTAGTAGCGAATAATCTCGTGAAACTCTTCTTTTCCCGGCACTTGTTTAGCGATATTAAACTGCCCTCCAATCTCGGATTGCTCTTCAAACAACGTAACCAAATGACCTCTTTCTGCGGCAATAGTCGCAAAACTAAGTCCTGAAGGACCGGCTCCTACCACAGCGATATTTTTTTTGTTATTTGTTGGTAAGTAGTTCAATTCGGTTTCATGACAAGCTCTTGGATTTACAAGGCATGAGGCTTTTTTATTGAGAAAAATATGATCTAGACAAGCTTGATTACAAGCGATACATGTATTTATTTCATCTTCCCTATTTTCGATTGACTTTAATACAATGTCTGGATCTGCTAAAAAAGGTCTTGCCATCGATACCATATCAGCATCACCACGAGCCAATATTTTTTCTGCTACTTCAGGCATGTTTATTCTGTTGGTTGTGACGAGAGGAATTGAAATTTCATCTTTCATTTTTCTAGTTACCCATGTGAATGCAGCTCTTGGTACTCTAGTGGAAATGGTAGGCACTCTAGCTTCATGCCACCCGATTCCCGTATTGATAATCGTTACTCCGGATTCTTCCAATCTCTTTGCTAAAATCACAATTTCTTCCCACGAACTTCCATCTTGAACCAGGTCTATCATAGATAATCTGAAAACAATAATAAAATCAGACCCAACTTTTTTTCGGATACCTTTAACAATCTCCAATGGAAATCGCATTCTATTTTCGTATGAACTTCCCCATTTATCGGTTCTTTTATTGGTTCTAGTCACAAGAAATTCATTGATTAAATAGCCTTCTGAACCCATAATTTCTATGCCGTCATATCCTGCTTTTTGGGCTAAGGAAGCAGACCTTATAAAGTCATTAATTGTCCATCTAACTAAAAACCCCGGCATTCCCCAAGCTTTAAAAGGAGATATTGGTGACTTTGATGTACTGGGAGCTACTGCAAAAGGCAAGTATGCATATCTACCTGAATGAAGTATTTGCATACAGATTTTACCACCTTCTTTATGCACTGCTTCAGTTATAATTCTATGAAATTTTACTTCTTTTCTATTGGTAAGTTTTCCAGCGAAAGGTTTTACCCATCCACTTCTATTAGGAGCAACTCCTCCTGTCACTATCAGCCCTACCTGTCCTCTTGCTCTCTCAGCGTAAAACGCGGCCATTTTTCGGGGATCACCTTCTTCCAGACCAGTATGCATAGAGCCCATCAAAACTCTATTCTTCAAGGTAGTAAAACCCAGATCTAGGGGTTTTAGTAGATTGGGATATTTGTTATTCTTCTTCTTTGATTGCGTTTTCGGAATCATTTTCTTTTGCTTTATCAACAACAGGAGCTTTCTTTGCTTCCTTAAGCAGTTCAGAAGCTTTTTTTAGTTTCTCTTCATTCTGTTTTAGAAGCTCGCTTGATTCCTCAACTTTCTTTTTTATTTTATCCTTAGCTGCTTTTTTTGCCTCCTCGTATTTCAATTTATCTTCTTCCTTCTTTTTTTCTTTAATTATTCTCTTTTCAAGCATCTCTTTGGTTTCGAGCATATCTTTGAGTTTCTCTGTTTTGGAAGCAATTCTTTCTTCTATCATCATCAATCTCGCTTGTCTTAACTGAACCTCAAGTTGACCATCACTTTCACTGATTATATTATTTTGATTCTCCAAATCTCTTTTATCCCTTTCAATAGAGCGTGTCATTTTATCGATAGCACCAAGTAAACCGTTAAGTCTTCTCTCTGTCCTATTGACAGGGTTTTTGTCATTTGCAGAGCTACCAAATCTCTTTTCCTTAACTATTTTGAAATACTTGTCAATTCTATTCCATAATTTTCTTCTATGGTCTCTATCAAATTTTATATCTTTGAAGTCTTTTTGAATACTTTTCAGTTCCTCAAATATAGGTTGCAATCCAAGACCTTTATTGATTTTTTCTTCAACTGTATCCAATATTTCATTAAATTCATCAAATGCTTTCTGTGATTTTTCTCTGAATTCTGCATCTGCTTGTTTTCTAAAATTCTTCAATTCGTTAAACAAATCGTCGGTTTTGTTTTTAAGGCTTTCCACATGATTTCTAAAAAGATTTCTCTCACGAATATGAACTTGCACTTTCCCCCAAAATGACTTCAATTCTTCCCAATATTCAGAACTAAATTCACTCAAATCAGAAATTTTATCTTTCAATTCCTCAAGCTCACCTTTATATAAATCATATAATTTCTTTGATAAAACTACAAAATGCCATTCTGTCTTGGCTCTATTTATCATATCCGGTTTATCAACAAGTAGTCCTTCAGGTAAAATATCTTCAGCAGCAGTCAAAGGTTTTTCGAATGTCTGATATTCTTTTGGGAATGCAACTTCTTTATCATTTGTCCATTCGTTTAACATCAAATTATAAAATTCTTGGGTAGCATCTTCTTCCTTGAACAAATATGTCTTTACTGCATTATCTTGTTCTACGAGCTCAATTGCTACCAATACTTTCTCGTCTTTCTCTGTTTTACCCCAAAGGATCAATTTAGTTTTCATGCGTTTTAATTTTCTTTGCTAAATCTATTTTTAGATTTTCTTTACTGTGTATCTTGTTTTATCAATTAATTATTATCAAATATATAGCATATACTGTACCAAAGTATATTTT
>JALVAD010000272.1 GCA_027011385.1 Saprospiraceae bacterium
GGTTAAAAGTCATTACTTCTAACCCTATTTTTATGTTTATATATATTATGTAAATATAATCTGTGTTCTATCTCCGTCGCACATTTCATAAAACTCTCCTACAGTTAGAATTCCTTGCACATCATCCCAGAGGTCTTCTTTTTTAAGACCAAACATTTCCACAGCCAATTTACAGGCATATACCTCTCCTCCCCCTGCAGTAAACATTTCCAAAAACTCATCTACCGGAGGCACATCCAGCTTTGCCATTCCTTTTTTCATCATTGCGGTAACCCCAGCTTCGACTCCAGGTAATGCACCCAATAATGTTGGGAAAGGAAGACCACCCGGCATTCTCATAGCAGGATTTCCTACTGTTGCTGTATGTAATTTATTCATCTGTTTCTTAGTAATTCCATCTAAACCGAAGAAAGTAAAGAATATTTTTGCTTCAATTCCTTCCATAACGGCTCCATTTGCCATTATCAAAGCTGCCATAACATCCTCTAGATTTCCTTTAGCGCATATTAGACACACTTTTTCTAAAGGTTTTTTTTCATCTGTTCCCATGATATTGTTTTTTAAGGGTTAAAAATTATTTTATTAAATTTCATTTGGAGAAATTTTGCTTTATACGCAACTTGTTGGTTTAGGAAGACCTCCGAGTTTTGACGCTAATTTAAGTGGGCCTTTTGGAAATAGCTTATAAAATGTTTTGATATCTACTATTCCAGATTTACCAACTTTTCTTATTGTCAGTGTTTCTCCGGCATTAAATGTATCTCGTAAAAATTTCAAAACCTCAAGATGTTTGTCTGTCAATTCCAATCCATCTTCTTTTGCCAATCCTTTAGCGATATCTTCATTCCATTGTGATGAGTCCACCAAGTATCCTTCATCATCAAGTTTAACTGTTACTCCTGCAATATCTAATTCTTTCATAATTTTTTATATTTAATATTTTAATTAATTAATATTTTTTCTTTCTGCATTTTTAGACATATTTTTCAAAAATGTCAACCCGAATCCCATAGCTTTTTTCATTTCAGGACTGTTGATTTCCTTCAAAAATCTCCATATGGAGTAAGACGGGATATTCTCTGTTTCAAGACTACCATAGACTTTTACAGCATTATCAATTGATTTGAGCATTTCAGGTTGTGTCATATCTTTGACCGTATTTATGATAACCATTATATTATCAGCCAAATCTTTCATATCTTGTGGCTTAAGCCCCATAATTATATTATCGATAATAGGTCCGATATCTTTTACAAATTCGAAATATCCTTTTTCCTCGAGAACTGCGAGTTTTTTTGTAAAATCTATAATTACTTCAATAGCTATGGGTCCGATCTCTTTTGTAAGGTCAATGGCCATCTCAAATGTATTCATCACAACTTTGAAGCTACCGATATTTCTCATAAAGGAAATCATTAAATCGGTTAGTTCCGAGGGATCTATTTCGACCTGTCTTTTGTCCAATTCTTCAACAGCCGTATCATAAAAATCTTTACCGATTATACCAAGATCACCTGCCAAATCTTCTACGACTGAAGTATTAAGCCTTTGTTGATTGACATATTCAAGCAATAAATCAATCTTACCTTCCAGCTTATCTAACCTTTCGTTTATTATTTTTTCTTCCATAATAATCAAATTAGATGTTTTGTTTTTTCTTGCCTGCCATAGTCATATTAGCTTCAATTGGCAATTCTTTTCCTTTTAAAAGCATATGCCAGTATATCCATCTGAATAGTATCTTACCATAATGATTTATCTTAGTATTTTTTAATAAACCGAAAGGTCCAATTCCAGGTAATGGAAATGTTCCGGGCAGCGGTTCTGTATCATAGTTAAAATCAATCAAAGCTCCTTTACCGTATCCTGTTTCGATATAGCAATTGGCGTGACCATCAAATTTAGCATTTAGTGGTCTTCCTTCAATAGCACTGAGTAAATTTTCAGTTAGAATCTCCCCTGCAAAATGGGCTACTGATCCGGCTTTGGAAGTAGGAATATTCGAGGCATCACCAAGCACAAAAATATTATCAAAATCCTTGGATTGTAAAGTAAACTTATCAGTCCTTACAAAATTCATATCATCGCCCAATCCACTTCTTTCAACCATATCATTTCCCATATTAACCGGAACTATTGTCAAAATATCAAATGGAACTTCACGCTCATCATAAGAAATAAGTTTTTTACTCTCATTATCTACTCTTTCTATATAGAAATCGGGAATGATATTGATATTTTTTTCGCTCATTAGCTCACTCAACATTTTAGTAGCAACTGGCTTTGTGAATGCTCCGGACATCGGTGTTACAAATGAAATATTTACCTTATCACGTATACCTTTTTTGGTAAAATACGCTTCAGCTAAGAAAACAAACTCCAGGGGAGCAACGGGACACTTGAAAGGCACTTCCGCTATACACATCACCAAATCACCACCTTCAAAATCTTTAAATCTTTCGTGCAATGCCAATGCACCTTCGATAGTATAAAAGTCAAAGACATTTTTATACCACAATTTTTCCTTCAAACCTGGGGTTTCTTCGGGTCTTGTTTGTGTTCCGGTAGCAATAATCAAAAAATCATAGTTCAATACTTGACCGCCATCCAAAATAACCTTATTATTTTCGCCATCTACTTTATCTATTTTACTATAAATAACATTTACTCCGGAAGGGAAAAAATCGTGTTTTGGTTTGATTACATCCTGTTTTTTATAAATGCCAAAGGGTATAAAAAGGAAACCCGGCTGGTAATAATGAGTTTTGTATTGGTCAACAATAGTCAATTCCCATTCTTCTTTGTCTAGTATATTGTGCAGTTTGTTCAGCATCATCGTTCCTGCTGTTCCTGCACCCAGTATCACTATTTTTTTCATAATTTAGTATTTTATTTTGTACAAAATTAGACTTTGTGCGACAAACCAAATAAAAATCTGATATGACATACTCTAGTTTATGATATATGTCATATATTTACATCAAAAGAAATAATAAAATGAATTGCAGTTGTGAAAATTGTCATATACAAGCTATTTTTTTTAAGTCAATTAATAGCGATGAATTGGATGAATTTTGTGGAGCGAGAGTTGAAAAAATTATACCGGCAGGTACGACATTCATAAAACAAGGTGATAAAATAAGAAGCTTTAAATATCTAAAAGAAGGCTTGATAAAATTGCATAGAGTTGATGATGCCGGTAACAAACAAATAATAAGTTTCGGTACACCTATGGATTTTGTGAGCATTCACAATATTTTTGCAGAAGAAACATATAGTTATAGTGTGACGGCTTTGGAAACTTCCACGGTTTGTATTTTCAATATAGATATCATCAAGCGCTTGATAAAGACAAATGGTGAATTTGCAGAAAACCTAATCAGTACAAAAAGTAGAGCTTCCAATAGGATTTTATCTAATTCATTGGACCTCATAAGTAAATCTATGTACGGTAAAGTAGCGAGTGTAATATTGTTTTTTCACGAAAAAATTTACTTTACAATGGGCTTTGATCTACCAATTTCCAGAAAAGAAATAGCCGAATATACAGGTCTCTCAATTGAAACGGTAATACGGGTTATCTCCGAGTTTAGAAGAGATGGACTTATAAAAGTATATGGGAAACGCATTGAGATAATAGACAAGGATGGTCTTATGTCTATTTATGAACACAGTTAATCCAAACCACGCACCAAGGCAAAGGTCTCCCTACCTCTTGTCGACCAAAATATCTGCGAATTCGGGAGCATACTCCAAAAAAGTTAGCTTTTTTTGGAGGTTAGGTAAAAAAAAGCAAAATAAATTGTATATTTGCAATAAAAAATGATTAAAAGATATTTAAATATCGATTTACCAAAAGGGAAATCCGCGTTTTTATGGGGAGCTAGAAAAACAGGAAAGTCCACATATTTGAAAACAAATTTTCCATATAGTACATATTTTGATTTATTGAAATCAGATGTATTTTTTGAATTGAATATTCATCCTGAAAGATTGAGAGAACAATTGTTGAATAAAAAAGATTTGGCAATACAAAATCCTATTATTATTGATGAAGTTCAAAAAGTTCCTGCTATATTAGATGAAATTCATTGGTTGATAGAGAATGCAGGAATGCAATTTGTGCTTTGTGGATCTAGCGCTAGAAAATTGATAAAAACACATGCAAATTTACTTGGAGGGAGGGCTTGGAGATATTTAATGTTGCCTTTTGTCTATCCGGAACTTGATAATCCTGATCTTGTAAGAATTTTAAATCACGGATTATTACCAAGTCATTATCTTGAAGACGATTATAAAAAATCACTTATTTCATATACAAGGGATTATTTGCAAGAAGAGATATTTAATGAAGGATTAACAAGGAATATTCCCGCATTTTCCCGGTTTTTTGAAGCTATTGGATATAGCAATGGAGAATTAATTAATTATTCAAAATTTGCATCAGATACAGGAGTCAGCTCAAAAACGATAAAAGAATATTTCCAAATTTTAATCGATACTTTATTAGGACATTATGTTTTACCATTTAATAAAAGAGCCGGAAGAGATATTTTAAGCAAAACTCCAAAATTTTATCTTTTTGATGTTGGTATTGCAGGTATTTTATTAAACAGAAAAATAGAGCAAGAAAAAGGAGAAATGTTTGGAAAAGCTTTTGAACATTATATATTCATGGAATTATTTGCATATCATTCATATAATGATGTTCTTTCGCCGATATATTTTTGGAGAACTAAATACGGGCATGAAGTAGATTTTATCTTGGGTAACGGTTCTATAGCAATAGAAGTCAAAGGTTCCCAAAATGTTAGAAACAATGAGTTAAAATCTTTAAAAGTATTTATTAATGATTACAATCCGAAAAAAGCCATCGTCGTTTGTAATGAAAAAAATCCAAGAACGATAAAAAACATTGAAATTTTACCCTGGAAAATATTTCTTAAAAAACTGTGGAATGGTGAGATAATTTGATGATGTTATACCGTCCATTATTGTTCATAATAGTGAAACCGATAGTTTGAAAATCACAATTCCTAAGCAGGGTAGATTTAAGTTTTTTTTTAATGATAGTATAAGTTTATCTTATAATTCGGACATCAGAACCCAATCCCCCCGATGAAATACTTCGTTGATTTCAAAGGTAAACCTGCTCTTCCCTTATCAAGGCTTACGTTATGACACATCTTTTAATAAGTGTGATAACGATAGCTTTCTCTTGAGAGATTTGATTCCGGTTTTAGCACCCATCCCCGACCCTTCCCTCACAAAGGGAAGGGAGAAATGGAGGTGCTTGATTAATAAAAATAGCTATTTGAGAATCGTCTTGTTTTATAACTAAATTGTATTTATTTTGTAAAAAAAGCGGTGCTGTTGCGGGTTGCAACTTCCTCCCTTGTAAGGGAGGATTGAGGTGGGTTCTAAATAAAAATTTTTCTAAAAGATGTGTCATAACGAAAGATCAAGGGAAGGGGGGCGTACCAACTCTTAATCTTTAGTATTTTTTAAGTTTTTCCTTCTGCAACGTAAAGTTAGCTATTTGATTTTACTTAAACAAAGTTTCGAAATGCGGGTTAAAGCGACTCTATAATACTTTTTATCAGTTCGCTTTCATATCCTTTTCGATACGCATAAGAATACAATTTATTGAACAGGTCATATTGGTTTTTTGCTTTGAATGTTCGTCTTTTGGCCAAAAGGAGAGTTTTTAGTGTTTCGTAATATTCTTCTTCATCGATTTCTTCCAATCCCTTATTGATCAAATATTGTGAAATCTCTCTTTGCTTCAATTCCCTGACAATTTTGCTTTTCCCCCACTTGTTTATGCGAAATTTACCTCTTACATAAGATAATACAAAGCGCTCTTCATTTAAAAAACCTTCGGTAATAAGTTCTGAAATGATTTCATCTGACATATCAGCATCGACGTTCATCTTTTTGAGCTTATCGGAGACTTCCATATGACAACGATCCCTGTAGGCGCAGTAGTGCCTGATTTTTTCCAAGTATTTTGCTTTTTGTACGTCGTAATAGCTATTTATATCTTCACTCATATTGCCTCAAAAGTATTAAAATTTTCTTAAAATATGATTTTTTTATATTAAAACAGAACTAATTGGACTATTTTAACAGAATATTTTTTAGAGCCTTGATAGTATTTGCTAAAATAAATCCGGAGATATGAATAATTCAAGATTTTTTACTACCATTTGTTTAATCGTTTTATTGCCGTATTTTTCAATTAGTCAATCAATGAATATTGATTTAATAAAACAAAAACATCAAAGTGTCTCTTGGAAGAAAATCAAGTTACAATCACTTTCAAATAACAATTTCATAAAACTCAATAAAGAATATTTAGGACTTGATTCAGACATAGATTTAAAACTTCAGTCGGTTGTGAAATCAAAAAACAACTGGAAGCATTATAAATACAAACAGTTTTATAAAGAGATTCCCGTATTGACAGGAAATTATACTTTGCATAGAAAAGGAAATAAATTGTTAAAAACAAGTGGGAATTTGTTGCCATTTATCAAATTGAATACTGAACCTGAATTATCAGGGGAAATAGCAATAGAAAATGCAAAAAACTATATTGTTTTTAAATATAAAGATAAGTTGTTAATCTATAAAGATAGTATATTCAGTTCTCCACCAAAACTAGTAATTGCTGATGGTAAATATCCGGATTTTTCAGGAGAATACAGGCTTGCATATCAGGTGATTATTAGATTTAATACTGATAGTCCACACAAAGAACAATTGATAATAGATGCTAAAACAGGAAATATTATCAATGCTATTTCTCAAATATGCTATACAAGTGTAAAGGGTATAGCCAACACAAAATATAGTGGAAAGCAAAGTATAACTGTTGATTCCATTGCTAAAAATAAATTTTTACTCAAAGATTTGTCTAGAGGTAATGGGATTTTTACGGTAAACAGCTATAACAACAAAGTCTTTTCTGATGATGATAATATATGGGATAATACTAATGAATTTCAAGATGAAGTAGCAACCGATGTTCATTTTGGAGCGATTTCTTTTTATGATTTTATGTTGGATAGATTTGGCTGGAAAGGATTGGACAATAAAGGCTTTGAACTTCGCTCATATGTACATTACGAGGCAGGAGGTAGTTACGTAAATGCCTTTTGGAATGGAGAAAACGTTCATTTTGGAGATGGTGATTGTGCAAATTATGGACCGCTAACCAGTCTTGACATAGTCAGTCATGAGTTTGCCCATGGATTTACACAATTTTCATCAGAACTGATTTACTCCGGAGAGTCAGGAGCATTGAATGAGTCTATGAGTGATATCTTTGGTAAGGCAATTGAATACTATTATGGCGTTCCGGGTACATTTACATGGAATCATGCAGGTCAGATTGTAAAGAGCGAAAACGCAGAACCGTTCAGGTCCATGAAAGATCCAAATCTTTATAAGAATCCTAAATTTTATTATGGAAAATTTTGGGATTTTCATCAAGAGGTACATACAAATAGTGGAGTCTTAAACTATTGGTTTTATCTCTTGGTTGAAGGAGGACAAGGTGAAAATGAATTAGGGCTTGCGTTTGATGTGAAACCTATTGGAATGGATAAAGCAATAGATATTGTTTTTTTAATGCAAACCGCCTATTTAATACCAAGTTCCAGTTATTTACATGCGAAAGAGTCAAGTTTTGAATCTACAAAAGATTTATTTGGAGAAAATTCAGAAGAATTAAGATCTGTAAAAGAAGCATGGAAAGCGGTAGGGGTTTTTGACCCTTTCTTTTTTGAAAAAGATATCAAAGTGTCATTTAGTGATATAGAGACCTCATTGTGTGGATTTGATGGACAATATAAAGTGAAAGCGGATGTCAAAAACGAAGGCTATGGAATTATTCCGAAAGGCACCGTTATCCCATTAGAGTATCATTTTGAGGTTTATGGAAACATTATTTCTAATTTTCCAGTGAAAAAGGAAGATTTTGTTTTAAATAAAGACTTGAATTCCGGGGATAAAACACAAGTAACCTTTCAAAAGAAAATTGATTTTTCAGATATTAATTTAAGTATGATTGATGTAGTTTTAAAAAGTAATTTTGAAGATTTAAATAAGTCTAATGATAAAGCGATAATAAGAAATATATCAAAAGGAGAAAGGAAGGATATCAGAATTGGATTAGGGATTGATAATCAAAAAAACTGTTTAGTTAAAGACTTGGATATTGTAATATATTTTACTAATTCCGGCTGTGAACCAATCCCTAAAGGGACAGTATTAAAAGTAAATATTTCCCATTCGGTATCCAAGAAATTTACATATACTCTTGTCTCTGATTTAAATCCGGGGCAATCGATAAGTAAAAAAGAGACATTAGCTATACATGTAACATCGGGGGAAGTATATTTAAAAGCATATTTAGATTTTGACGATGACAATCTTGAAAATAATTCTGTTGAGAATTGGTTTAAAATATTAAAAACAATTAATAGTAGTTATTCCGAGGATTTTTCGCATTATAATTTAAGCCCAATTAGAAAATCAAAATATTTCAATATTTCGCCAAACTGGCATATGGCGTATAAATTGCGTGAAATAAACAATGACACTATGTTGTCTTTTTATAGTACGAGTTTATCTTTCGGTTCAAATAATATTAAAAATGGTTGTTTGGATGTATCGGGTTTTTATAGAGATAATAAATCCCGATATTTTATTCCTTTAGATTTATGTGTTGATATGAAAAACACTTATAGTCCCAAACTGAGTTTTGACCTTATTCAAAATACTAATTTGGATAAATTCTTGGAGATTCCTGATTATTTAAGAACTATTTGTAGAGTATCTTTCCCGGAGGATTATACAGCACCTCCAAAGTATTTGTACAGTCTTGAAAATAAAAAATTAAATCATTATGAAATCAAAATGCCTGATTCATATTCGGGAAAAGTTAGGCTTGAGATGTTCACATTATACCGTGGTTTTGATGATAACTTTAAATTTTTGTTTGATAAAAGCGATTATATATTATTGGATGATATAAAAATATTAGGAACTGTGTTTACATACAAAGATCAAGTTGTTGTGGTATATCCAAATCCGGGGAAAGGGTTTATCAATTTTAAACGAGTAAAAAGTAGTAGCAATAAACTTTTAGTAAAGATTTATAATTCTTTGGGAGCATTCGTAGATAAATTTGAATTAGGAAATGATTTTGTTGCTTGGAATGCAGACAATATTTCAACAGGGCTGTATTTCTATATAGTCTCTGAAAAGGATAAAATAATTGATAGAGG
>JALVAD010000273.1 GCA_027011385.1 Saprospiraceae bacterium
GTAATAGTATCTTTTATAATACCGGAACAGCCATTTTCATCAGTAACTGTAACTGAAAAAATCGTGGTCTCATTTGGCACAACTGTTATGGAAGCAGTATGCTCTCCTGTTGACCAATCATATATTACTAACCCTGTTCCATCAATAACTGTCACTTCGACATCTTTTGATTCTCCTTCGCATAAGACATCATTTGGAGTTATCTCTAGTTCCAATCCACATTTATACCCTGCATCTATATCTCTTCTGTCTTCATTCGCTCCAAGTACTATTGGATCAGTTCTACCCGTTCCCGGATTTGGATCACTATCCTTATCTAAGTTTGCTCCTTGACTTTTATCTGTCGGTGTTAGTCCAGCAGGAGCATCAAACTCAACTATGTATGTACCAGGGCGCAAACTATCAAATAGATAATAGCCTTGTTCATCTGTGGTGGTCGTTTCCAAAATATTTCCATTCTCATCAAGCAATTTTACTACAACTCCGGATATTTGATCTTCTTCAGGATCTTGTACTCCATCACTATCTGTATCTAGCCATACATAATCTCCCAATGAAGAATACCTCAATATTCCTGCATCCCAACTAGGATCATCTTCTCCTACCTCTAATTCTGTACACATCGTTATTCCATTTTCATCAGCATCACTATCCAAGTTATCATTTCCTTGATTTTGTTTTGCCCATTCACTATTTTCCGGTAAATCATCAAAAACAATCATATATTCTCCAGGTATCAAGTTTTCAAAATCATAGTGCCCGTTTTCATCTGTTTGTGTCCTCAAAATTTCTTTACCATTGCAATCTGTCAAAATTACTGTAACTCCGGCAACGCCGACATCTCCAGGTTGCCCTTCATCTTGTATTCCGTTGTCATTATCATCATACCATACATAGTTTCCTATACTCGCTACTTCTGTCGCCCATGGGTCTTCATCATCTTCATCTGTAACTCCATCTCCGTCTCCATCTGTTCCGTCATCACTTACGTTGTCATCTTCCGGTGTCAATGGTGTCCCTCCAATATCATTATCAGGATCATCATCCGGTGTACTGTCTATATCTTCAAAATCATTATCTTCTTCATCTTTTGCATTCACAATCTCAGCTTTATTGATATATCCTCCAACTTCAGATGTATACTGAAACTGAAGTTTGATTGTTACTGTGGTACTTTCTCCAGGTGCCAGCGGAGTAGTAATTATTGTACTTGGATTATCAACTAATCCCTGTGTCCATGCCGTATTAAGATGTGGCAAATAGATAAATCCATCCGGTACATAATCTACAACTTCTATATCATGAGCTATTTCATTTCCTTGATTATATATTGTCAATGTAAAATCTACTATTTGATCATATTGATATGGTGCAACAGCATCCGTAGTCTTTGTCAATGCCAAATCAAGTACATGTATTCCCGCAGGATCATGATCATCTTCATCCGTTCCATCAGGAATAAAATGTCCGTCAATATTATCATCATCCGAATCCTCCGGTTTTATCGCTCGCTCGTGCGCAGCATCACTACCGGGGGTACTATCTGCATCCCAACTATCTGCTACCGTGCCATTTGAGTCTTTCGCTCCGGTTATCTCTACATAGTTGTCCCAATTAACTTCTCCTCCGTCTGTTTGCACCAACTTCAATACTATCTGTACTTTTGCACTATCTCCTGCCGCCAACGGCCCGGCTATAGTCGTAGTTACTGTTGACGCTAATCCATTCCAAATCGCATTTGCTCCTCCATCAAAAGTATATCCTGATGGAATATAATCTGAAATCTCTATATCTGTCATCGCTTCATTCCCCTGATTGAAGACTGTTATCTCAAATGTCAGATCATCATAGTACTCATATGGTGCTGTTGTTAATAACGTCTTTCTCAATGCTAAATCGTATATCTTTACTCGTGCCGGGTCTGCATCATCTTCATCTGTCGCAGGGTCTGTATCACCATATGTGCCTGTACCATCTCCATCTACAACATCATCACTTGGGCTATCTGCTTTTCCTCCAGCATCATTATATGGATCATCATCCAAAATACTATCATAATCTTTATTGGATAAATCATGTCCTGCCAAATCTTCACCATTACTAATCTCTGCTACATTAGTCCAACCATCAACTTGATCTGCTGTATATTGTGCTTTCAATACTAAAGTAACCGTAGTATTTTCCCCCGGATTAAGGGCTGTTGTAATGACTGTTGTTGGTGTAGTTGTTTGTGATTGAGACCAAGATGCATTTAATGCCGGATCATATTCAAATCCACTTGGAACATAGTCTGTAACCTCTATATTTGTTGCTGCAATATTACCTTGATTGTATATGGTATAAGTGAAAGTAACAGGGTCTCCAAATTTATAAGGGCCTGTACTTGTTTCAACTTTTTTCAATGCCAAATCAAATATATCTACACAAGCAGGGTCATGATCGTCTTCATCTTGAGGACCATCATAATACCCTTCACCATGTCCATCCATATTATCATCATCAATATCTCCACAGCCAACTGATAATTCCCACGCAGAATCAGTTGCAGGTTCACTATCAGAATCTTCACTATTCCCATATTCATCTATTGCATCTGTTATTTCTGCATAATTTGTAAAAGCATCGGGATTCGCATGACTATTTACTTCAAGATTTATAATAAACTCTAAACATTGGCCGCCTATTAATCCTGCTCCGGGCAAACCACCATTGGCTACAGAAAAAGTTTTACTGGCGCTCACTCCTGTATGTCCAACTGCTCCTGCTGTCCATGTAGGGTCTGCCAAGCTAAATCCTGCAGGAATATAATCCGTAAGTTCCAAAGTTTCAACTGTTATATCACTTTGATTGCATACCGTAATAGTAAAAGGGACTATATCGCCGGGACGTACAGGTAAAGTTTGAGTAGTTGTTAATTTTAATGCTAAGTCAAATTTACAAGGGGCTGCATTTACAATTACACTAGAAGTCTCTTCACAACCTTCAGAGTCTGTAACAGTTACAGTATAAGTTGTAGTACTTGTAGGACATACATTAATCGTAGAAGAATTTTCTCCGGTACTCCATGAATAATTATATATTCCGCTTCCCCCACTCGCTGTCGCTGTTAAATCCGTACAACTACCTGAACAAATAGATTGATTTGAGCCTGCATTAACCGTTAGGTCACACACAGAACATGAACCCGGATCTATTACCGTAGCTGTTGCTGTACAATTGGGATCATTTGCATCAGTGATAGTAATTGTAATATTACCTCCTCCCGCAGAACCGGGGGTAAGAATAAATGAGTTTACATTATCATAAGTACCACTTGAAGGTGTAATTCCTCCACTACTAGCACTTACACTATATGTTCCTCCTGTATAATTACCTGTTACGGTCATGTCAAAAGTCAGAAAGTCATCATTAACATTTCCATTGGTGTTACTATTATTACATTGTACATTTTGAACTGTAGCATCTGTTATTGCGCAAGTAACTCCGCAATTACTCAATTGAACCGTAGTTGTTATTATACAATTGGGATCATCATTATCAGTAATTGTTATTGTATATAAAGTACCATCAGCACTTCCTTGTTGCATCTGAAAATTAGATGGTGCTCCATAAGTGCCGTTTCCGGGGATCACAATACCTCCATTGTCTGCAGTTACCGTATATCCTGTACTCGTTTGATTACCCTGTGGGTCTAAAGAAAATGAAATAAAATCATCTCCGGCATTTTGTGGTGTTCCATTATCATTACAAGTAAGATCATCCAATCCGGGAGTTAATAATTGACAACCCGGACAATTTCCTGCTTCTACAACTACATGACAACACAGGCTATCCATACATCCGTCAAGCCCATTTGCTGTATAATAATATTCTCCTACTTCCGTAATAGTAAGCGTTTGTCCTGTTCCCGTCGGAGGGGCAATAGGATTGTAAGTTACTCCACCGTCAGTACTTTTGTACCACTGTATTGTGCTTACATCTATATCTGTACCTTGTACTATAGTCTCAAAACTCTCTCCCGGACATATTTCATAAGGAACTGCACATGTAGTAGAACAAGATCCAGGGTCAGTAATAGGTACATTTATTGAACATCCATTACCTCCGTTGTCAGTTACTGTTACAACCACATTGCCACCACCTGCACTACCATCTTGTAATCTAAAATGCTTAACAGAACCATAACTTAAAAATGTTGCAGCAGAGCCATCAGCCAAAGTAACAGTTCCAACACTTACAGTAACATTATAAGCTGCTCCAAGATTCAATCCGGTTGGATTAAGATCAAAAATAATATAATCATTACCATCATTATCATCCGCACCGGTATTGGAACAATTAACTCCTGTCAATCCACCATCTTGCAATAGACATTCGGCGGAACAAGATCCTTGACTTACTGTTGTCTCTATTGTACAATTTGGATTATCGACATCAGTCAATATGATAGTATATGTTGCGCCCGTAGCACTACCATTCTGAAGTTGGAATGATGTAGCATTTCCATAAGTACCACTTGTTGGAGTAACTGTACCTCCATTATTTACAGTAACATTATATGTCGCACCATTATTTGAAGCTGTCGGATTCAAATCAAATGTAATATAATCATCTGCCGGATCAGAACCCGTACCGCCATTATTACATGTTTCATTTGTTTTACCTGCATCCGTTATAGTACATGGTGGGATAGGTATAAATCCAAAATCAAAACTGTGATTATTTGCTCCGGGTGAGGAAAATTCATTTGCTGATACTTGTGCAACCGCATCATCTCCACTTGCTGATCCGTCACTATCATTTTTATCTGTATCAACTCCTTCACCCACATCTGTAGTAGTCAGTGTAGCAACTCCTAGAGCTGCTTGTTTGTTACCTCCTGAAATATTAGGTACTCTAACTTCATAAGGCATCCCAGGCACTAAAGCAGAAATACCATATTTATGGCTTAAAGTTGAATTTCCGGAAGCACTTGAAAAAATATAATTACCTTGTGCATCAGTCGTAGCAGAAGATATTTCAGCACCTGCCTTATATAGTTTAACTGTAACACCTGATATACCAGGTTCACCACCATCCTGAATACCATTACCATTGGTATCCTCCCATACAAGGTTTCCTATTTCAATCGGAGGGGCTTCTGAAAGTAATTCAATATCACCCAAACCAATAGCTTTGGATAAATCTCCATTTGGTCCAGCTCTATATGCAACAAAATAAGCTACATTCTCTCCACTGCTTAAATCATAATGTTCTATTCCTCCTGAATCATAATAATCACTATTATCAATACCATTCGTAGGATGAGGATCAGTAACACCGTTAACTATATCATTAGCACCTTTAATATGGGCTAAACTACCATAGGAAGATTCTTGCTGACCATCTGCCGATCTATCATGAAAATATTCTCCATTTCCGGAAACTCCCGTATTTTGAGATGTTTCATAATTTACAGGACAAGTACCAGATCCCTCAATCTTATATGAAGTCCCATCAAAACATACTTTTAACAAATCACCCTGATGGTTAGTTCTTATAAGATCTCCGTTTCCACTCAAAGGTTTATGATTCCAATATCCAACTTGGTGACCAAATCTATTTAAAAAGGCTAAATACAAATTACCATCTTTATCAAATTCCATATCTGCTAACACAGGTTGGTTAAATCTCCATCCTGACCCCGAATGAGCTATTTTTGATTCATCCCATACATCTAGCCAATGATGATATTTTTGAACATTTGTAGAATATGTAGCATAAGTATAATCCATTGAAAAATCTATTATATTTGTTAAGCTACTAGGATTATTTAAATCAAATGAATACACATAAGCTCTTACATCTGCATCATTTTGACTTATCGAACCGTCACAAACAAGCCCTAAATATCCTTTCCCATCATGAATAGTAAGTCCCCAAGGTCGTAATTCCCCTCCTGAACAAGTAGGTGCTCCAGGCATTGACAAAATATCCCAAGCTTTTAAAGTAGCAGGAATAGAGGCTATATTAGAGCTTTCTACATCCAAACTAAAAAGCCTTCTTTGTTTCAAATTGATACCCCATACCTTTTTATTGGATACATCGTAATCTATATCTCCATAACCTACCTTTGCAACTTTAGGAAATGCATCGATATCTATATCAGGACTTCCTTGATTTGGATTCAATTCATAATCCGGACCTCCTGTTCTGGTTACACTCCCCATATCCATTGCAACTCCACCGTTTACAGGTGTTACCCCTTGCAAATCAATACTTCCAATAATACTTTCTGATACAGGATCAATTGCATATATATACCCCAAACCATTTTTAATAGCTACGTGCCTTTTTAGAACAGTTGAAGCAAATATTCTTTTATTTAATCTATCATATGCCAAGCCCCATACAGCTCCAACATTACTTAGTTTCTCAATCCAATTGGGAACAGGCTCATCATTTGCCCCAACGTATCCCAATCCTTGCCCGGGCGTATCATATCCAATATCAAATATAGCAGGACTTTGGTCAACTACCGGTTGCCCTTGCACATAGTACGGTGATATAATATTGGGATTATTTTGGGAATAATCATTTGGATCATGAAGTCCAAAATTCACATTACTTGCCGGTGCTGTGACAAACTGTACTGAGGTCTTATTCCCCGTACCATCAGGACTGGGTTTTAAATATGATGACCAGCCACTAAACTCAACTCTAACTGCCCCCGTTGCTGCGATAGAATATGTACCATCCGCTGCAGTGGTGGTTGTCGTTCCTCCGGGATAAACCGTTACGGTTATTCCACCTACTCCTAACTCATTCCCATCTTTCACCCCATAAGTGTTCAATGATGTCCCGTTTAAAGGAATATCTCGAAAGACTGTTCCACTAACTTGTGCATTTATATTTTGCGCTGCAAAGAACAGTACAGCTAAAAACGTTAGTAAAGAATATATTTTTTTCATTTTAAAAAAATTTTATTATTTATTTTTATACCAATAGTCATCTGATTTATAATATATTTTAATTATTCTTTTTTACCTGTACATTCAAACAATCCGGTGCAGGACATTCCGAACATTCATCAACCGTATCAGTTGTAAATTCCACAAAGCAATTTAAATTAGTAGAATCTTCAACTCTCACTACATAAGTACTTGTGCCATCAGCTGCAAGAGTAGGATTCCCTCCCTGTCCATCTCCATCTATTGTAATCGCAACTCCTGTCGCCGTAACTGCACTCGTATATGCACCTATCTTTACCACATAATTACCGCTTCCTCCTGTCATAGTCCCCGTCACCGTCAAACTGAAATAGTCATCAGCTTCATCTGCCGGTGTAGCATTATCATTACATTCGTAAGAATGAGTTTCTGTTATTGAGCAACAGGTTTCAGTTTCAAAATATATAGGACAGCACAAATTAATCGGACAATTTGTCGCGTCTGTTGCTTCATAATAATAATTGTCACTGCCATCTGCCATACCCGGAGTATTGGAGTCCACTATTAGTGTATTGCCCGTACCTACTTGATCTCCTGCACTATTGTACCATACTATATTGACCAATCCTGTCTGTGCTGTAATTGTATAACTATTGCTCGCATCATCACAAAGCATATGTGGCGTATTATCGCAAGGTGGCAGGGGTGCAAATCCAAAATCAAAGCTGTGATTGTTGACTCCCGTAGCCGGAATATCTTGTGCCGCAACAGATGCTTCAGCATTATCACCGGAAAGCGCACCGTCATTATCATTCAGATCGCTATTTGTCCCCTCTCCCGAATTGGTTGCAGTCAATGCTTTTTCTCCTAATGCAGCCTGTTTTGATGAACCGGAAGCATTAGGAATACTTACAACATAAGAATTTCCTTCTTCCAATTCAATTATTCCATAAATATGACTTGCCGTAGTTGTTCCGTTTGGATCATTACTGAAAATATAATTTCCGTTGGCGTCTGTCGTAGCTGTTGCTATCGTCGTTCCTCCTTGCTTAAGTTCTATCGTCACTCCTGATATACCGGATTCACCAGGATCTTGTACGCCATCTCCATCTGTGTCTTCCCAGACTAGGTTACCTATTTCTATGGGGGCTAATCCACATAAAATTTCAAGATCTCCCAAGCCATTCCCCTTACCATTATAGCCATCCTGGCTTCCAATATTAGCTGGGTCTGACCCTTGCCATATTGTGTACCCTCTAGAATTATCAGTTGCAGAAGTCCCCGTAGAATTATCAAAATACAACACTCCTCCTGCAACAACTTCATTAGGACTCGGATCCATTTCTGTCGAAATAACCATATTCGAGCCAAGCATGAGAGCCAGAGCACCCTGTGCAGTTTCTCGATGCCCATATGGTGCTCCTCCTGGATGAATTAATTCATCATTAATATAGTATTCCACAAGTGCTCCTGATTTATTATCAGAGCAGCCTCCTGTTCCTTCCCAATCCCAATCACCCAAAATCCCCGTGTCTGCCGACGTTGCCCCAGATGCTCCAGAAAAACATGCCCTATTAATATCTCCACCAGAAACTATTCTATAAACACGATTATCCCCTAGATTTGGAGACAAAGAACCTTCATATACTTGATCCGCAAATCTATCACGAAATCCCAAAATAAATGAGCCGTCTTCATCAATTTCGAGATCTGTCAACATTGGAGACGGATAAGCAACTGTATTATCCGAATTATTAAAATGCAGTTGACCTACCACAAACGTACTCCGCCACGGATTCCAAATCCCATTAGTATAACCTCCCTTTATTAGATCACGGTTAAAGTCAAGATTATTATTTCTAAAAATTTCAGTATAAATGGGGGTAGCATTACTTAAATCCACCCTATAAACTGTGGCGGATAAATCAGTCCGTATATTACTTGTTTGAGCACTGCAAACACCTCCCACATATAAGATCCCATTATGAACAAGTAGAGCAAAAGGTCGCCAATCATCAGCATTACTGCAACCGGGATCAGGAATCATTCCTAGATCGGAGATAGCATAAGTTGGATTACTTGGATCAACATTAATGCTGTATAAATGCTTATTATTTAAATTTACTACAAAAAGTGTCTTTTTGTCTTCTGAAATTTCAAGATCCCCTAAACTTTCTTTCCCGGGGCTATCAAAAAAATCTGAATCACGAAGGTATCCGTTTGTTCCTCTCGTTGTATTTCCCACATTTGGAATTGTCGCAACAAGTATAACACTATTTGGTGAATTAGTACTAATTTTATAAATAGCTCCTGCTCCTCCAGGGCCATACCCAACATTCCTTTTTGCAAATGCACTAAC
>JALVAD010000274.1 GCA_027011385.1 Saprospiraceae bacterium
GATAAAATACTGTATCTTTGTTGCTCAAAATTGGGTGTTTTTAAAAGTTAATGTTTTTTGTTAACACCGTAAAGATATGACTTTTACGCCCAATTTTGTTCTTTTTTCGTGAATTTTTCGGGTTAAAAAACTTTTAAGAATATCTTATAGATCTTGAGCCAACAGGTTTATTCTGTTTGACAGCAGGATGGTCTATGTAGAACAGGAACTTTGAGACCAAGGTTTCTAACCTCTGGTCGAATGGGAAAGTGTCATTCGCCAAGAGGTTGGAGGTACTTTGGGTTAGTGTAGTGAAAGTGGATGCACCAAGAGGTCGAAGACACTTTGGCTCAGGTTCAGGTTAAGGGAAGAGCCTTTTTTGAGCTAAAGGTTTTTAACCTCTTAGCGAGTAATTAAGTAAAGCCGTCAAGAGATCAGAGAATAAAATGTCGAAATGTAATATTTTTGATATTACACTGAAAGTCTTTACCTCAATCACTTATAAAAAAGGCAAAAGACGATAAAAAGAATCTATATAAATTTGATGTGTTTTCTTGCAGACACTATTTGAACATGGACTTATTTTTGTATATTTGTGGATTGATAAAAAAAGAAAGATTATGGGATATGAAAATATATTGATAGAAGAAAAAAATGGTATTGTTGTATTGTCTATTAATCGCCCAAAAGCATTAAACGCTTTGAATGCGGGGGTTTTTAAAGATTTAGATCATTTTTTTACTGAAAATTACAGCAATGAAAATGTCAAAGCTGTTGTTATAACCGGAGTTGGAGATAAAGCTTTTGCTGCAGGTGCAGATATAAAAGAATTTATGGGAATGAGTGAGGAGCAAGGTACTAATCTTTCAAGGAAAGGAATGGCGGTTTTTGAAAAAATAGAGAATTTTTCAAAACCTGTGATAGCAGCAGTTAATGGATTTTCTCTTGGTGGTGGGAATGAGTTGGCGATGTCCTGTCATTTTATAGTAGCTAGTGAAAAAGCTAGGTTTGGTCAACCTGAAGTTAATTTGGGATTGATAACAGGATATGGAGGTACTCAAAGGCTACCTCGGTATGTAGGTCAGGCTAAAGCTATGGAGTTATTGCTTACAGGAGATATGATTAATGCTCAAGAGGCTAAAAGTCTAGGACTAGTAAGTCACGTGGTTGAGCACGGGAATGAAGTTGAAAAAAGTGTCGAAATTTTGAATAAAATTATCACTAAAAGTCCTTTTGCAATTGCTAAAATGATAGAAACTGTTAATGCATTTTCTGATAACAAAAAAAATGGATTTGAAATTGAAGCTAATAATTTCGGCAAGACTATTAGTAGCTATGATGGTCAAGAAGGAGCAAAAGCCTTTTTAGAAAAGAGAAAACCAAAGTTTAAGGGGAGATAAATGGAAGGTTTATTGTATGTCCAATTGTCTTTAATTTGTTAATATGTTATTTTTTTTTAATAAAATGCTTATTACTATATTGAAATTAGATAATTTTGATTTTCTTTGCAGATTAAATAATTAAAATGTCCCATGTTAAGTAGAAGAAGTGTAAGGGTTAAAGTTATGCAGGTTCTTTATGCTCAAAATAGAGATAAGGAATTACGCGATGCTGAAGTGATGAAATTATATAAAAGCTCTATAGAAGGGACTTTCGATATTTTTCTCTTCAATTTGTACTTGATTGTCGAAGTTACAAAGGTTTCGGTTGAAGACGAGGCTAAACGGGTCTCTAAATATATCGTTTCAGAAGACGATAGATTATTTAAAAGTACTTTATATCACAACTCTATAATAAATAGTCTTGCAAATAATAAGATGCTGAAGAAAAAAACGGAGAAGCTTGGTTTTGCAGGTTTTGTTGATGTGGATATATTGAGAAAATTGTATAAGAGTTTTTCTGAAGAACAAAGTTATATAGATTATTGGCACAATAGAAAAAGCGTAGAAGATGATCGTAATATCTTGCTCGAATTGTATCGCTTTCTAAGAGCGAATGATATGTTTGGCGAATTGATTGAAGAGAGATTTTATCAATGGATAAGTGAGAAGTCTGTAGTTATTGGTGCGGTCAAAAAAGTGCTAAAAAGAGATACATTTGAAGAGGATTTCATTAACGATTATTTGCCTAGTGATGAAACCATAAAAGAATTTGGAGAAACTCTGTTGAAAAATACGATGAATATCGAAGATGAGTTGGAAAAATATGTTGTTCCTAAGTTTCTGAAATGGGATAAAGATAGGATTGCGACCATCGACCTGATTTTTATAAGGATGTCTTTGGCAGAGATATTGTACTTCAAAACCATACCTTGTAATGTTACCCTAAATGAATATGTAGAGCTTTCGAAGGACTATTCTACCGAAAAAAGTAAAGAATTTATCAACGGAGTAATGGATAAAGTCATTAGAGATCTCAAAGAACAAGGATTGATAAATAAGACAATTTAGTTACTACTACTAATAAAATACAGGTTTAGCTCTTTCCTTTATACATGAGTATAGGGAGTATTTTGTTTTTCTTACAATATATAGAACCCACCTCAATCTTACCTTACAAGGGAGGAAGTTGCAATACCTTCAAAAGTATTATTTTTTATTCTCACTCTATTTATCTCCCTTTAATACCAATTTAACTCAATAATGACACATATATTAAATTTTAATTTTCCAATAT
>JALVAD010000275.1 GCA_027011385.1 Saprospiraceae bacterium
AAACAATATTTATAATATAAAGGATACTAATTTTTCAGATAAATGCACCGGTATTCTATATGACTCAGGGGGTGCTAATGGAAATTATACCGATAATGAGGATTATACTTTCACTATATGCCCCGAAGGAAATATAAATTCAATTCAATATGAGTTTGAATACTACAACCTTAATTTGATTAATGAAGGGGAATTTGAATATGATACTGTTCCAAATACAAACGCCAAAACAGGCGATTTTCTTAAGCTATATAATGGAATTGACACAATTTACAGTGTTTTTTTAGAAATAAATGGAAATGCTGAGGATTACTTTGAAGATGATATGGTTTTTGGTGCGGGTACTCAATATCAAAATTGTATAAATTCACCTTGTATAACACTAAGATTTGTATCGGATGATTCTTTAAATGCTGAGGGGTTCAAGTTTACTTGGAATTGTAATTCTGATTTTTGCGTTTCTTCAAACAAACCCAAAATAGAGATTATAGAGAATATTGGTAATGATACAATTATTAGTTATATTGTCAAAAACGGCGTTGAGGGTAAACTGACATCGATTAATTGCGCAAATAAAGCTTATGGTGTTTTTGAAAATAATTCGGAAGGAATTGGATTTAATAAAGGTATTATTTTGACTAATGGTCTTGCACAAAATGCAATTGGTCCAAATGACTCAGGGAAAAAATCATTTGCTCTTAAATTGCCGGGAGATAAAGATTTGGATAGTCTTTCAGTAATTACTGATGGTGCAAAATGGGAAAAATCTCATGATGCTTGTGTTTTGGAATTCGATATTATTCCTTATGGAGAAGAGATTAGTTATAAATATATGTTTGGATCTGAAGAATATCACGAATTTGTTCACAGCAGGTATAATGATATTTTTGCTTTGTTTATTTCAGGAGATGGTGTTGAAACCAATCCAAAGCTAACTAATCAAAGGAATATGGCTATTATTCCCAATTCAGGTGATTTTGTGTCTATTAATACGGTAAATGGGGTTGATAATTGGCAATATTATCACTCAAATTTGTTAGGGCAAAACTTACAATATGATGGAATGGTTTGGGATTCACTTGGTAATAAGCATTATTTGATTGCAAGGCAAAAAGTTGTGCCTTGTGAAGCTTATCATCTTAAATATGCAATTTCAGATAGAGCTGATACAATATATGATTCAGGGGTATTTATTGGAGATTTGACAGATGGAAGACCGGAAATTAGTTTAAATTTGGATTATGACTTCAAGTATTTATCTGATAATTGTGATATTATTGGGGGTAGCGTTGATTTCACTTTACCTTCTGCTCTTGAAAAGAAAGTCAAGTTTGATATTGAATTATCCGGGACAGCGACAAGAGACGAAGATTATATTACAGATATTCCTGATTTTATTGAATTTAATAGCGGTGAATTAAATAAAAGCTTTAAGGTAAATGTAGTGTTGGATGATATTGAAGAAGGAGTAGAATATATTATTCTAAAATTGGTTAGAAATTTTGAATGTGGAAGAAAAGTTCTGGATGAAATCTCAATACCAATTCGAGATGCTCTAAAAGCATCTATAAATAATGGTTTAGATAGTATATATTATTGTGGAGTTGATACAATTTCTTTGAAAGCTAAAGGAGTAAAATTTGTTCATTGGAGTCCTGATAATTATTTCTTAAATCCTGATAGTCTGGAAGTAAGCTATACACCTGATCGTAACGAGAGGATATATTTAGAAGGAAGATTAATAGATACTATTCATGATAGATGCTTCTCTTTTGATTCGATTTATGTTAAAAATATAAATACCGAATTCAAAATTGATGGGGACTCTATTAGAGTATTTTGTATGGGAAATACCGAACAACTAAATATAGAATCAGATTTAAAAAATGGTGAGATAAAGTGGTTTCCATCTGATTTCATAGTTGGAAGCAATACAAGTGATACTGTTAGTGTTGAGATTGATAGTAGTGATTTTATACTTTATTGTAGTGTTATGTCAAATGGATGTAATTTAATTGATTCTGTAAATATTATTGCAATAGAGCCACCGGAACTTAATATAGATATCGCACCAGACCATAATATCCATATATGTGATACTATAAATATTACTGCAGACTTTTATACGGGTTTTAATTTTGGAGATACTTTGATTTGGGATATTGCCGGTACATATTTCAATCAGGATGAAAAATCGATAGATTTGATTGTTGATAGGGATAAAATGATTATTGAAGCAGAATTAAAGGATTCAATTGGGTGTAGTGTAAAGAAGGGAATTTTGATCAATGCTAATAAAGGAGATATATTGTTTCCAAATGCTATATTTCCTAATGATGTAAAAAACAGTATATTCAAACCATTTAATTTGAATTCATGTATAAAAATTGATAAATTTCAAATTTTTAATAGATGGGGAGAGAAGGTGTTTAACTGTACAGACATTAGTTGTGCTAAAAATGGATGGGATTCAACTATAAACGGTATAGAAGCCAAGCCTGGGGTTTATCTTTATATATTTAATTATATAGATGTTGATAGGAAATCCAAGAGTATAAAAGGAAACTTTATATTATTAAGATGATTATTTTTAATTTGTAAAAGTCGGTTATTCAAAAATTTAATTTGAAAGCTTATTCCTAATAG
>JALVAD010000276.1 GCA_027011385.1 Saprospiraceae bacterium
AGGTGATTTGCAGACCCCGCCTGTACAGCGTCCGCGGAGGACCTACCTCCATCTTAATTACAGCATTGGTCTCCAAGTTTATTTGATTAATCAATGGTCTTGGTTTCCATTCAGGGCACACTATAGTCGCTAACGGTCTCGCGATATGCAGAGTGGCGAAAATACGACAATCTGCAAAAAAAGCGAGTGTTTCCAATAAACTATTTAAGTAGATTTAGGTATTTTTCGCCATTCTGTCATCATCGCTTGTTACTTGTGGTAAATTTTTCATACGTCTCTAAAGGGAATTTGTGAGTGACTGATTTTCAATTTACTGTTTTCGGAATATGTAAATCTATCAACACCTAATAAATGAAGATCTGTTCCTTTAGGATGTATCATTATTGACTTCAAATCCCTTTTTAAATCAATTTTCAATTTAACATATTCAACTATCACTCCATTGCTACTTAATCTATAAAACACATCTGACTTATTTGTGATTGGTTTGGCAATTAAAATTCTTACCTCCTCTTCTCGGGCATACGCAGAGTGTTTGAATGACAAACGATAATTAATAAGACCACGGTTGAACCGCCTCTCCATATCTTCGTCTATTTTTAGTTTGGAAGCTTCATTTAGTTTCGTATTTTCTAATTTAAGTAGTTCCTTTTTAAATGACTTAATGAACTTTTTAACCGTTCGATATTGCTTAGACCATTCATAAATAAGATCTACAATAAAAACTTCTCCTAATTTATTTTCGTTTCTTTTAATAATTGATTCATAATTTAAACCAATATTGTACCCATTACCCTTCGAATAATAATTCCACATTGAAAGAGAGTCATTATTCCGACTCAATGACAATACATAATATTCATAAAAATCATAAGTTATTCCATGATACGACTCATTATATAGTTTATCATATATCTCCTTACAGTCTGGACTATTTTGAAATATACGTTTTATCACAACATCCAAGTATTTGTGTTCTGTTGGATCATTTAAAAATGCTATATGGCTACAATGAAGCTCAGATGAATTCATGATTCCATAAAGACCTTGACCGCTCGTATAATGATATAATGTTTTACTATTCATTCTTTCTTAATATGTCTTGTCCTAAAATACGGCTAAAAGTTAAATAATAAAATTAAGCTACAATATAATACACCATATTTGGAGTTTTGTAATCCAAAGATAGGTGAAATCTTTAAGTTGTTCTATTTATTTTTCTTTTTCTAAAACTTTTAACCGTCCTAATTCATCTTTAGTTTCAATCATAATTATGGTATTCATTAGTTCTTTTCGATTGTACTTTTTTATCCAATCATTAATAGTGTTATACCGCATTCCATAAATTTCAGCTAACTGCTTTTTAGAATATTTACCCGAACTGAATTCTGCTAATACTTTTAATTTGAATGCCTCACTATACCTCCTAATTATTCGATCATTTTTATACATATACTTGGTTTTTAGTGTATACATATTTTAAGACGGGGCAATATCACAAGTAACGGTCAAGTGTATGGAGCGTCCCCAAAGTTTTAGCGTTGCCTTGAGTATTGCAATTTTGGGGATGCTCTATACACATTGTTAGTCGCTGTGGTTCAGTCGTGTTTGTTATTTATTACTCCGAATGACTTGTGCCGAGTTGTGCTGGCTGGATTTTTGGATTTTCTGTCCTAAACATCCATTTTAGCCCAAAACCCAAGGAAAATATCATTTTTTCATTTTAACTTTAAAAAAAAGACAATCCAAGCGGCTTTTACCCGAGATTCACGAGCCATTAAACCTTAAAATTTAGTCCGAAAAAGTAAAAATTGAGCGTTGAGATTTTAAATCATAATACCTTAAATTTATAGACACCTAATTTAAGAGTTTTTAGCCCGAAATTTCGATTTTTAAAACTTTAAATTTCAACTTTTACCCAAACTTCAAGAGCCTTTACCCCAAAATTTTACCGAAA
>JALVAD010000277.1 GCA_027011385.1 Saprospiraceae bacterium
CTTATCGTCTGTCTCTAAAATTATTTATATTTGCTATTCATATTTATCTTCATATTTGAAATAACTTCCACAACACCTTTGCTGTTAATTTTCATCAAAAGTATATGAATTGGCTGAGCTATACAATATAACTTTTGTTATACGAAGTTTGTAACTTATTGATATGTAGTATGAACCATATTCTATTTAATAGAGCGTTTTCTTATTTGCTTTTAATAAATCTAAAGTTTTCTACTTTGCTATCCTCGATAAGCAGGAGATTGTACATGCCTTGTTTAAGCCTAGATATATCAATAGCTTGATTTTCGTTAAAATATGTTTCTAATACGGTAGTTCCATTTATTGTTTTAATCTTTATTTGTCCATTTTTACTACCATCTAAGAATATGTGATTATTTGCCGGATTTGGAAATAGCCTTTTTGTTGTGCCCTCAATATAGATAGATTTGTGTTTTGAGTATGAGGTTTTTCCATCAAAATCTACTTGTTCGAGTCTATATATATTTAATCCTTCATTTGGCTTAGCGTCTTTATATTCATATTCCATTATATCTCTGCTGTTGCCGCTTCCACCTATCCATGCAATTGTTTCAAAGGATTGCCCATTATTTGATCTTTGGATATTCCACCCTTTATTATTGATTTCGGATGCTGTTGACCAAGTAAGATTAATTATTTCTTTAGTTTTCTTAGCATTAAAGTATAACATTTCTATTGGGATAGCTGAACAAGCAGTTTCGATTTCTGTTTCAGAATCACAACCTGATAAATTATCATGAATATTAGTGATTTTATTTGGGTCATTTACTACATCACAGATACTTTGATATTCGCATACTGAGAGCATGGGATTTCCAACTATAATTAAATCTGTACCATTTTGGTCAATAGTACTTGCGTCAATATTTTGTATTCCGGATATATCTGCTAAAGAACTATTATTAGATATTTCGAGACGCCCACCAAGCGAAGTGACATTTTCCAAACCATCTAAACTTGACAAAGTTCCATTATTATATATGAAAATATAGAACCCAATTGAGTTAAGATTATCTAAGCCGGAAAAATTCTCTAATAAAGCATTATTTTTTATGTATAAAATAGCTCCTAAAGTAGTTAGTGACTCAAGACCATTTAAATTAACTAGGTTAGGATTTTGTCCAAATCCTATATCTATTCCAATTGATGTTAAAGCATCTAATCCATTAAAGTTAATTAAATTATTATTATTCCATGCCCAAAAATTATCTCCTACTGATGATACAGCATTCAGCCCTGTCATGTTTTCTAATTGAGGATTATTATAGATAGCTAAATTGCCACCAATGGATGTTAAACTCTCGAGACCAGTTAATGAATTTAACGAATTGTTTCCATCGCCCCATTTTCCAATTCTAAGTTCTCCCGATATAGTTTCAATATTGTCAAGACCTGATAAATTTAGTAATGAGTTATTGTCAATAATTTTCAGATATCCTCCAAGTGAAGTGAGTTGTGATAGTCCATTAAGATTAGTAATGTTTCCTTCTGAAGAATCATTAATATCTACATTTCCTTCTATCTCTATGCAACCTGGATAATTCGCTGAAAAATCATCTATTTCCTGCTGTGATGTAAAAAAAATGCCACTTGATAAGCAAGATTGAGCTTTAGAAATGGCAAATGCTGGGATAACGAATAATAGAATTAATGTTATTTTTTTCATGTTTTTTCAGTTTAGTTTAGTATTTTAATAACCTTTTCTATTTTTCGAATTGTAGAATTAAACAAGGTCATTTTTTAAAATATAAATGCTTAATAATCACAAATTTACAGATTGCAAAATCCCTAAAAAATACCCTAATTAGGGTATATTGATGTTTTTGTCGTGGTGACGACTATTTTTTAACCAGGACAAAAATATTGAGATTTGGCATACATATTTATATCCAAAATTTAAATAACTTCCACAACACATTTGCTGTAAATATTTATCAAAAGTATATGAATTGGCTGAGCTATGCAATATAACTTTTGTTATATAGAGTAATTTATAGAGTATTATATGGTTGTGTCACAATTTAATACGTAAAAATAAATTGACGTTTTCCGGTTCTCTTTCTACTTTGATTTTTTCTTTTTTAAAACCCGCATCTATTGCTAAATTAATAAGTTGCTCTTCTGTACGGTGATTCAAATACCATTCACCAAATAATTCCATAAAAACTCTACTTGGGTTGTGATTTTCATTGAAGTTGCCTATTATTATTTCACCACCTGGCTTTAACCATTTCCTGAATCTACTCAAAAGAAGAATAAAAGCTTTATCGTCAAAATAATCAAAAAGTCCGGCAGACCAGATTAGATCGTATTTATTGTCAGTATTAAATCTGAAGATATTCTTGTTAATAAATTCAATACTTTTTAAATAGTCTTTATTTAGTCTTTTTGCATGCTTAATAGCTTCAGCATCCATTTCTATACAAGTACATTTTACAAAGTTGTTTTTTGATTCCTTATAATACTCGTATAAATCTCTTGCCGGTCCACTAGCGATGTTTAACAAATCACCTTGTGTTAAATTTTCACCACTATTTTTTTGAAATATTCTTTTCTATTTCTAACAGCCTGTGCTGCAGAATTGCTTAATGCAAAGGAATCCCATTTAGGGAACATTGTAGAAGTATCATATGTATATATTCGATCAATAATTTTAAAGTCACCTGCATAACCAAATGGCTTGGTTAAAATATGTCCCATAATAGATTCAGAAGTGTTTAAAAAAGTACAACAAGATTTTAAACAGCCAACTTCTTCAATCGGAATAGTATTATTTTTTATTCTTTTTCCAAGTAAATTTATATAATGAGTGAATTCAATATATTCTTCTTTTATTGGACCTTGGTTAATTATTGTATCCAAAATAATAGCAAGTAGTTGATTGTTTTCCATTGGATTGTGTTTTAGTGTTATTAACTGGGACAAAATTACATATTAAAAATTGGGTGGAAATATAACTTTTGTTATACGCTTTGATGTTGAAGGTTGATAATCAGTGTGATTTATTAGTAAGCTATTGTAGTATATAATATTATCCCAAACACTCCCTTTTATTTGGTAGCTTAGCGTTATTTTGAGTATAAGTTTATGATTTTAACAATTTTGTTTCATTATTAATACATAAGTATTTGGATATGTCATATTATTTTAATTTATTTGTAATGTGATTGTCTTCAATAACTAAATTCTATATTATGAAAAAGTACTTTTCAACTGAAGTTTTGTTTGTTTTAATGCTAGTCGTTAGTTTTAATTCCATTTTGCTAGCCCAAAATGTATTTCAACCCCAATCTAAATTTGCAAAGATTGATGTAGGGGAAATATACGGCAAATTATCATATCTAAGAGGTACTGATAAATCCGCTGTGATAAAATTGCCGGTGGTTGATTTCAAAGAAATGGATTTCATAGTGAAAGAGAATAATACCATTACTGGAGATTTTAAAATGGAATATCCGGATATTTTATCTTTTGATATCATCTCAAAATCAGATCCGACTTACAGAGGCGCTTTGACAGTTAGTAAGTTCGGTTTATATGCTAGTATCCTGACAGATATGGGGCTTCTGGGAATATGGCCTTCCAATTCCGGAGAGAGAAATTTATATAAGGTGTATCTTGGGAATAATGATCCTGAGAATGTAATTAGACCTCTGGCATGTAAGGAAGGAGAACTTGAGCAAAATTTAAGAAGATTAGATAAGGAAGTGAAAATTGAAAGTAGGAGTACAGGTAGCAATGGAGAAAAATTGCGAACATACCGTTTAGTGATAGTTAGCACCGGTGAATTCTATGAGGCAAACGGGAAAAATAAAAATAAAGTAAATAGCTTGATTGTAGCGGTAGTAAACGGTTGGAATGTGATATTGAAAAATGATATTGCTGTACGATTGTCTATTGCAAAGTCACCTTATATATATACCAATAAAAATACTGACCCCTTTATTCCTAATGGAAGTGGGGGGAAATCTAGAACTACCCAAGCAGTAAATGCTATTCATTCCAGATTTCCTAATAAAAATTCTTATGATATAGGTCATGTGATGCATAATCACAGTACAGCACTTGATCCTGATGTGCTTTGGGATAATGGAGGTCTTGCAGGGCTAGGTGTAGTTTGTGATAACAGTACCTATTTCGGTACCACAGGAGGACCAAATAAGGCAGCCGGATGGAGTGGTGCATATCATAATGATGATAATGGATATATTCAATTATCTGTTCATGAAGTAGGTCATCAGTTCAATATGACTCATACTTTCAATGGAACAGGTGGGGCATGTACGGATAATATTTCTGATAATACAGCATATGAGATTGGGAGTGGTACTACCATAATGTCTTATAGTAGTAGTTGTGGAGATTCTCAGAATATTCCTGAAGGAGGTGTTGCAGATAATTATTATCACTCCAATAGTGTAGAAAGAGCTATAGATTTTATTAGAAATGAAGCAACTTGTGCCTCTGTTTCAAATACCGGTAATACTCCTCCCGAGGTTGATGCCGGTGCGCATTATGTGATTCCAAAAAATACGCCTTTTGTTTTGACAGGAGTCGCCTCTGATGCAGATGATGATAAAATAACATACTGTTGGGAACAATATGATGAGGATGGCCCCGGTACTCCGGCTCAAGGTTATATCGGTTCAGCGGCAGCCTCCAATAGAAAAGCACCATTGTTTAGGTCGTATCCACCAACTGAAGTTCCTTGGAGATATTTTCCTAATATGAAATATATTTTGGAGGGAAGAAATAGAAATTTGCCATTTGAAGCATTATCAAGTGTAAATAGAGTTATGCATTTCAGACTATTGGTTAGAGATAATAATTTAAGTGGTGGTGGTGTAGCATGGGATGAAACCACTATCACGGTTGATAATAAAGCTACTCTCTTCCAGGTGAATTCACAAAATAGTACTACTACGTACAATGCTGATGGAGTGAACAAATTTGAAGTTAAATGGAATGTGGGTGGAACGGATAAAGCACCGATTAGCTGTACAGAAGTTGAAATATATTTTTCAGATGATGGGGGCAAATCATTTCCATACCTATTAGCTACAACCGCCAATGACGGGAGTGAAGAATTGGTAGTTCCTAATCTTCCTACTATCGAGGGGCGAGTGATGGTCAAGGCAAAAGGAAATATTTTCTTTGATGTCAATAACAAAGATATTAAAATTACTTCATCTTGTGCTGCAATTGGAACAACATTTTTACCAGATGAAGATGTGATAGGTGAGGATTCGGGTGAAATCGATGAAAATCTAAATCTTAATTTGCAGCCTGTTTACGGTAAAAAGATAACAAAATTCAATGGAAGTATTAGATCCAATGATATCGCATCGACTTTAGTGTATAAGAAAGGGAGTTCATGTGGCACGGCGAGCAATGTAGTGAAATATGACTTGTACGAGTTTTATGTTACAAAATCCGGTAATTATAAGTTTCAGAGATCTGGAGGTGATGGTTTAGTTATGAATCTATATATAGACGCATATGATGAAAGCAATAAATGTGAAAATTGGATTACTTCAAGTGGAATTTTATCAGGGACTTATATTACTATAAATAATAATTTTAGTGCAAATTTAACTGCAGGAAAAAAATATATAATTCGTATAAGCAGTTTTAGCCCAACTTATCCAGGATTACCAACTAATTATAGTATATCAGCAGTCACAAAGCCATCAGGGGCTCTACTTTACGATAATATAGTACCTCCGGGAGATGATTATAGCTATACTTTTATCGCAACAGATAATGAATCCGGGATTATTGGAGCGATTAGTAGTGAATCTGATTTCAGGTTTTTAAATGCAGGTATATATACTGTTAGAGGAGCAAGTGTAGCCAATTCTGATACATCTTTGTTTTTGGGTTATGAAGGGCAAAAAATGAGTGATTTATTTAGTTCGGTGATCGCTAGTGAAATATGTGCCAATTTTAGTGCAAATACTATTCAACTAACTGTATTTGGTGCAGCTTGTCCAATTAATGACGAGGGGCTTACCGATTTATTGTGTAATGATAATGGTACCAATATGAATCCGGATGATGATTATATTACGTTTACGCTCAATCCTGTTGGTTTTGAAGATACTTCTGTATATCATATCAGCATTGCAGAAGAATTGACACTTATTCCTGATTCAGCTTCGTTTGGTGAGCCTACTGATTTTGTATTGAAAGGAGTGAAAGGGGGGGATGATATTCCATTTGAAATTTCATATGGAGAGGATTGTCATTTTTCTTTTATGCTCCCAAATCCGGGTACTTGTTCTGATTGCGAAAATGCTGATGCTAGAATCAATGAATTTCATTATGATAACGAAAAAGCCGATGAGGGTGAATTTGTAGAGGTATATGTTATTGATCCGCAACCTGATTCGTTGAATCATTATTTTGTGACCTTGTATAATGGAAGCAATGGTAAAAAATATGCGAGTGAATCTTTGGACAATATGGAGATAACTAAAGGTAATAATGGAAGTTTCTACGTTTGGACTCCTGCTTCAATTCAGAATGGTGGCCCGGATGGAATGTCATTGACCGGTGAGTGCAATGTTCTTGAATTTATTAGTTACGAGGGCAGTTTTACGGCTGTAGATGGCGATGCCGTCGGTATGACAAGTGTCGATATAGGTGTAGATGAACCCAAAAATACTCCTAAAGGAAGCTCTCTCCAATTTATTGAGGGGGCTTGGGTGAAAACAATTGGTTTTAATACAAAGGGAGCAGTTAACGACATTGGACCTTGTCTGATAGTAGGAGTAGAAATTGATAATGTGACATGCTTTGATAACAATACATCATATGATCCTGTGGATGATGTGGTGAAATTTGAGTTAAAACCTGTGGGGAATCAGTTGATAGGTGAATATACAATTGAATCTGCTGTAGCAAGTGTAAGTCCCAGTGTCGCTGAATTTGATAGTTTGACATCTTTTGTTTTGGGAGATCATTCAGCAGGGACAGGTGATGTTGAGATTATGATAAAATCTAAGGCTGATGCAGATTGCTCGTATACATTTACATTGACCGACCCAGGTTCTTGCTCTCCTGATTGTCTGATTAATGAAGCTGGTTTGTCAGATGTAGCTTGCGATAATAATAATACACCTAATTATGCAGGCGATGATTTTATTACATTTGATTTGAATCCTATAAGCTACAATACCTCATCAGAGTATGCTGTTAAAGCAAATGGGGGTGCTGTTTCGCCTGATAAGGCAGATTTTGGAAGTGTGAGTAGTTTTGCAACTTGGAAAGGCAGCGCAGGGAAAGGGAATATTGTGCTTAGTATTGAAGATAAAGAAAATGATACATGTGTATTTGAAGTGACAATTATTGATCCGGGAGTTTGTTCGACAGATGCTGTAGAAAATATGGATAATAAAGAAAAAAATATATCTTTGTACCCAAATCCGGCTGGAGATTATTTATATTTCAAAACTGAATTGAAAAATATTAAAATGGTTAAGATTTTGAATGGACTGGGTAAAGTTGTTTATAATAATAATTATAAGACTAAAGTAAATATTAGTAAGTTGGTTAATGGATCATATTTTATTTTGTTTTATAATGATAAAGATATATTGATTGAGTCTCATAAATTTTTAAAATATTAAATAGAAATGCAGAAAGTTGTTATCCTTGATTTTGGGTCTCAGTATACACAGTTGATTGCAAGGAGAGTAAGGGAGCATAACGTGTTTTGTGAAATATATCCTTATAATAAGTTTCCGGGAGGGGATGATATTTCAGCAGTTATTTTATCGGGTAGTCCATTCTCGGTAAGGGATGAAAATGCACTTAAAATTGATTTGTCGGGTATAGTCGGTTCTTATCCGGTATTAGGCGTTTGTTATGGTGCACAATATCTTGCTGATTATTATGGAGGAGAGGTTGTACCTTCAGACAAGAGGGAATACGGCAAATCTCATATCCATTTTGAAAAAGCGGATCCGTTTTTTGAGGGCATTGAGGATGGAAGTATCGTTTGGATGTCTCATGCAGATTCTATAGCCAAATTGCCTGACGAATTTGAAGTTATTGCGACTACTAAATCAATTCCTGTTGCTGTATTTAAGTCCAAAAAGAACAGTTTTAAGTATCCCGTATATGGTATTCAATTTCATCCTGAGGTGTCTCATACCGTGGCTGGAAAAGATTTTATAGGTTATTTTTTATTCAATATAGCCAAGTGTAAACCGGAATGGTCTCCACATTCTTTTGCTATAGAAAAGATTAAGGAGCTGAAAGCAGTATTAGGTGAAGATAAGGTGATTTTGGGTTTATCAGGCGGTGTTGATTCATCAGTGGCGGCAATGCTTTTGCACAAAGCTATCGGTAAAAATTTGCACTGTATCTTTATCGACAATGGACTTTTGCGTAAAAATGAATTTGAACAAGTTTTGGAATCATACAAAGGGCTCGGTTTAAATGTGAAAGGAGTAGATGCTAAAAGATTATTTTTGGATAGGCTAAAAGGGATATCTGATCCAGAGAGAAAGAGGAAAATTATAGGTAAAGCATTTATTGATGTTTTTGAAAAAGAATCAAAGAGTATTGATGGAGCAAAATGGCTGGCTCAAGGTACGATTTATCCGGATGTTATTGAGTCGGTTTCTGTAAATGGACCTTCGGTAACCATAAAATCTCATCATAATGTCGGTGGTCTGCCGGAAAAATTGAATCTAAAGATAATAGAACCACTAAAAATGCTGTTTAAAGATGAAGTGAGAAAAGTAGGAAAAGAAATAGATGTGCCGGACTATATATTGGATAGGCATCCTTTTCCCGGACCGGGACTAGCTATCAGGATTTTGGGAGGTATTACTGATGAGAAAGTTAGATTATGTCAGGAAGCAGATGCTGTATTCATCGATGAGTTAAAAGATTCCGGGTGGTATGACAAAGTTTGGCAAGCAGGAGCTATTTTACTAGACACAAAGAGTGTTGGCGTAATGGGAGATGAAAGAACTTATGAATTTGTTGCTGCATTGAGATGTGTTAATAGTGTTGATGGAATGACAGCAGATTGGAGTGATTTGCCACATGAACTATTAGGAAAAGTGGCAAATACGATTATTAATAATATAAAAGGAATAAATAGAGTAGTATATGATATTAGTACAAAACCGCCTTCGACTATTGAATGGGAATAATTATTTTTT
>JALVAD010000278.1 GCA_027011385.1 Saprospiraceae bacterium
TAATATATACATTTGAGAAAAATCTGCAATGATGGGAGAAGATGCTAAAAAAGATTTAAAGACCATATCCAAAGAATTATTTGATCTCAGGATAGACAAAGCTAGCAATCAAGAAATTATTGATGATATAAAAAAAGATTCTGTATTTAAAGGACCAAGTTTATGGATACTTTTTTTTGCTATTATCATAGTTTCTATTGGACTTGATATAAATTCTACAGCGGTTATAATCGGAGGTATGTTGATATCTCCATTAATGGGACCAATTATGGGTATTGGTATGGGCTTGTATAGAAATGATTTGGATCTGCTCAAAACTGCTGGATTCAATATATTTACAGCTATCGTACTAAGTGTTTTAGCTTCTGCTCTATATTTTTACATCTCTCCTTTAAACAAAATTCAATCTGAATTATTATCCCGGACATCTCCTGCAGTATGGGATGTGTTAATTGCATTTTCAGGAGGACTTGCCGGTATTATTGCTTATACCAGAAAAGAAAAGAACAATGTCATCCCGGGTGTTGCTATTGCAACAGCTTTGATGCCTCCTTTGAGCACAGCAGGCTTTGGACTTGCTACCGGAAATTACAATTTCTTCTTTGGTGCATTGTACTTATTTGCAATAAATAGTGTTTTCATCGCATTTGGAACATATTTGGTCATTCGTATTCTTAAAATCAGAAAGAAAAAATATTTAGATGAAAAAATTGAACAAAGATCCAAAAGGATTATCGCTTTTCTTATTATACTGATTATCATTCCGTCGGTGCTAACAGCCATCAAAATGGTCAAAAAAAATACATTTGAGAGGAATGCGGAGATGTTTATATCAAATGAATTTAATTTTGACAACACGCTTATTATTTCAAAAAACTTTAGATTTAACAAAAACCCAAAAGAAATAGACATCACCCTTTATGGAGAAAAAATAGATACATCTACCCTTTCAAAAATCAAATCCAAATTATCTAACTACAATTTAAATAATACTGATTTAGTGATAATCCAAGGTGATTTGGGAAACAAGCTAACTGAAGAAATGGTGCAAGAACTACGCGACAACCTTAAAGAAGACATTTTAAGAGATATGAATAATAAATCTTTTGAAAAAGATAATAACAAAGATGAATTAATCAAATCTCTTGAAGAAAAACTAAAAGCTTCCAACAACAATTATTATCCATTAAAAAGAATTGGTGAAGAAGCAAAAGTAAATTTCCCTAAAATTACATCTATAACGATTAGTAAAAGTCCAATACTCAATTTGAAAAAAAACATAATGGATACTATTCCTGTTGTAATAGCTAAATTTGAAGACAAACAAACGGGCATGGAAATAAAACGGTTCAACGAATGGCTTAAAGTGAGACTTCAAGTCGATACTATAGACTTAATGATAAGGAAATAGCTCTAGTATGTCAAGTCAAGCACATTATAAGCGCGATACCAAAAAATACAAATCAAAAGTTATTGCTTTACAATTCTACTTGAGTAAACACTATTATTAGTTTTAACATTGATAATGTAAATACCATTTTCGAAGTTTGAAATATCAATATTTTGTAACTTTTTGTTTTGCACAGAAGTTTTAAGAATTGTTTTACCTACAATGTTTTGTATTTCAATGCTTGCCGAATTTACTTCTTCATTAAAAGTAATATTTATATCATTTGTTGTCGGGGTTGGAAATATTAAAATATCATCTTGCGCTTCAGCATCAACATTAGTTCCGTCATCTCCTTCTAGTATTAAAAAAAGAACTGATGGGCTATTCATACTACCAATATTAAGACTTGTTACTCCTTGTGAAACTGTATATATTGTTTCAGTAAAATTATTAGCCTCATTTATGATAGTTTTAGTTACTTTTGTAGCGCTTGTTTCTTCCCAAGGTAAATTTGCAATTTTAATTTGATAATTGATATTATTACTTGCAAAATTAGAAACTATAATGTATAATTTTTCATTGCTTGCATTCTTTGATGCCAAAATCATAAAATTAAGGCTTTCGTCATCCAAATCATTTAGTATAACTTCATTTCCGGATGATTGCACAATTATAGGAGCGTTTGTCCTCATATGATTGAATGCTTTTAGGGCATTCGCACTTTTTGTCCAAGACAAAGCTGCACTATTTGTTTCTTTAAAAATTATGTTGGAAGGATAAATAAACATTTTGCTTATTCCTGCCTCTTGTGCTGTAAGCAATAAAGACAAATAATATGTTGCCCCTTTTGCTGAACGAATTAAATCATGTAGTCCTCCTGCTGTAAGAGCGAATGCGTTTATTTCTGAAATATGACTTTCTGTATTTGGATAATTATAATTATTTAATGTAGTTTTTACCCTGTTATTCAACTTCATTAATCCGTAAGGGTTTTTCATTCCATAAACATGCCATGAATAAAAATCTAACGCCAAATTGTTAGCATTGCAATAACGAATAAAGTCTTCTCGAAATGTAGCATTATTGGAATAGGTTGTTGATGTGTGTGAACCAAGTGCGCCAACTTTTACATTTGGATTGTTCGCCTTAATCGCTATACTTACTGCTTTATACATTTCGAAAAATTGAATAGGATTTCCTTCCCAAAAAAGTCCATTGGGTTCATTCCAAATTTCCCAATATTCTATATTATTATTAAACCCATTATTCCAACCATTGTTATAGTGTTTTACAGTGTTTGCTGCTAATTGTGCAAATTTAGAGAAGTCGGTCGAATTTCCTCCTGTATTTGAAGGCGGATATTGTGGTTGTAGAACATAATTATTGCTGGGGTAACTTGTTCCTATTCTGAAATATATAGAATAACCTTCAGAAAGAATAGATGTAATTAGTTTATCTGTATTATTCCAGTGATAATGTGTTGGATTGTTCGGGTTAAAACTTGTGTTTATGTCTATATAATCACCGTTCGCATCTTTATTCCAAAAATCGGAATATGCATAATAATCGCCTCCTTTATAATGGTAATCATGTATTCTAATGCTATTAATTCCAACACCATCAAGATAGGGTTTTGCCGAAGCAACTTCACCTCCTTTATTTCCACCTAAAATATCTTTAATTATACCTTTTTCAATTGCAAAGTCTAAATTAATTATTTTTTGCGCCAACATTAAATTGCTTAATATAAACAATATAGCAGTAAGAAGAATTGTTTTTCCCATTTAAAAAAATTTATTGATCTAGTTTTATTAGCTTGATAAAGAAAGTATGTTTACTACTTTTATTTCAAATATAGATTTTTTTTATTTAACAAATGATTTTGTGATTATTTTTTTGCAATTTTCATCCAATATCTCAACAAAATATATTCCTGTTTGTAATTTTGATACATCCGGTTTGTTTTTTTCTGAAACAATTCCGCTTACTATTATTTCCCCAGAGACATTCATGATATGATATTTACAAGCTTTGCAATTATCTAACTTGATATTCAAAATATCTTTGACCGGAGAAGGATACACTTCAAGATTATATTCAATAGACTTTTCTTCAACCCCCAATGCTTTTTGGTGAATTATCCCAAGTGCATCCAAATCAAATCCACCTGATTCAAAGGGTGTAGGGAAAGGATCATTAATAGGATTACCATTAATATCTAATGTAGAAAAATCAAGATCTATACTTCCAACAACATCAGTAATCCTGATAAATCTTATATTATTTTTATCCAAAAAATCATTTTCCGGCAAGGAATCTAAATCGAATGGAGTTCCATATCCTCCTCTGTATTTTCCGGCAAGATTATGAATTTTCGTAGCATCTAAGTTGCTAAAAGCACCAATCTGCTCAGAAACATCAGTCAAGGAAATTGGAGCGAATATAAAATAGTGCTCACCATCCGAACTGACTTCAACAGTCGCTAATTCAAGGAAAGTATCATCAAATGAATTTTCAAATACAGCAAAATCCCATGAATCACCATTGATAATAGGGGGATAAATATTATAGACCACTACCCCACTATCGCCAAGGCTTATGGTCTTTTCGTCAGCTTTCCCATAAACCTGCTCAATAGAACCTTGTATAACCTGCCCTTTACCCTTATCCCTAATATCAATATATCCCCTAAGTATTTCTGCATCATCCCCCCAATTTATAAAAACAGAACTATCCTTACTGATAGCAGTAGAACCCGGCTGACCAACAGCAGGAGCAAATTGAGCCTGTAGCGTATAAATTGATAAAAAAAGACTAAAGGATAGGAGTACTCTATTCATTTGATTATAAATATGGCATTAACTAAAAAAAGGTGTATTTAAAAAATGAAGGCGGAAGTAATACTTCCACCTTCCCCTATTCCGACTTATCGTTATAAGTCTTATTTATTTCTGTATCTTTATAAACTTTTTCGACATTTTATTCTTACCATTTGATACAACCAAAATGTAAATACCATTTTCAAAAGAACTAACATCAATTTTTGTATTATTGTTCACATTTCCTTTTGAGATTTTTTGCCCTGTATTCTTATAAATTTCATAATCAGCATTATCTATATCAAGATTTTTTACTTCAATATAATCTGTAGCTGGATTTGGATATACTTCCATACTAGGATTTTCTGATAAGCTATTTGTTCCGGAACGAATGTCATATGTTATTTTATCAATAGCAAAAAAAGCAGGAGTATTCATTCCATAATCTCCAACATCACTGGATGATAGCTCAAAAACCAATCCGACCGGCTCTCCCAATGACTCTGCTATATTTACCTCAGTCCAATCATCTACTATATAGTCTTTGGAATTATCATCAAATCTAAAATCAGCTAAGTAAAAATCAACAAATCTAGACGAATCGACAATACCATCCACAGAATAAATACCATATATCCTTAGCTTAAAATAATCAGGATCATTTCCGCTATCACCACCAAATTTTTTAGCAAATGAATCCCCATTTTTCATACTCAAATATGCATAAGTTGAATTGCATATTTTGATGTTTCTTATAACCGGTTCTGAATCTACCCATCTACTGTAAAAAGAAGCATTATTTTGACCAATTGCATAGGTAATTCCATCATATGCACCTGCAGAGATCGAACCATACAAATTGCTAAAACCGGCGGTACTGTCATCTCTCATAGTCGAAAGAGCAAATCCACCGGACCAATAATTATACGTCGTATCGTATGTACTTTTAATAGAAAAGAGATCACTTTCAAAATAATCCCTGTCAAAATCACCCCCTTCTTTATTAAACCAAAAAGAATCCACATCCATATAATGAACATCAAAAGAAGCTTCACCGTCTTCAACTTCATAACTGATTTTGACTTTATCTATAGCGAAAAATGCGGGGGTATTCATTCCCCATTGACCATTATCACTTGAACTAAGTTCAAAGCTCAATCCTTCCACATATCCTAAGGAAGATAAATCTACATATTTCCAAGAATCTAGGATATAGTCATTTGTATTCAGGGAATCCCTGAAATCCGCAAGGTAAAAATCAACAAATTTTGATGAATCAATTTTATGGTTCTCAATGCTATAAATTCGCAATTTTAAAAAGTCGGGGTCATCCCCTGTATCACCACCAAATTTTTTAGCAAAAGAGTCCCCGTTTTTCATACTCAAATACGCATAAGTGGTATTTGTTATCCAAAATCCTTGAATTAGTGCTTTATCATAATCATCTACTAAAACCGTCGAATTTTGAGTTCCAACTGCAAATATTTCTCCTCTTGCAGCCTTGGAAGTAATCACTCCATAGATATTTGCAAATCCTGCCGTAGTATCATCTCGCATCGTTGAAATTGCCCATCCACCGGACCAAAAATTATATGTGGTATCATAAGTGTTTGAAAAAATAAGACCCCCATCTACAAAATCACCTGATAAATCCTCTCCATTCCAAAAAGAATCAACAGGAATATCAAAATTTTCAAAAGAAGAAACCGTCTGAGCAATTCCTCCCAGAACAAACATAAAACTTAAAATAAATGTAAAACTTAACTTCATAATCATTGTTTTTTAGTTATAAAATAAAAAATGTATCTATCTAACCAGGTATGATAGTATTAAAATACAAACAATACTACCTGAATAGATGCTAAAACTCAATGATAAAACAGAAGTGCGAGAATAAATTCAGAATGGGTGTGAAGATTTGTTCTAAAAGATTGACCCCATCTACAAACCATCATCCCAAAGTACTTTTTTCCCGAAGCACAAATGAAATATCAAACTATATTGGTAGGTCTTCTGACTTGTCCGATTGCAATCCCTTCCCATCTTTCAGACAGTGGTATAACATTACAATCTCTTTTTTAGACTTTACAGCTGCGGGTACAGTTCAGGATTTTCACCTGATTCCCTTATTTTCCCCTTTGGAAAACCAATACAGATTGCAAAGGTATAAAATAAAATGATATAGTGCAAATAAAAAAGCCATCCCTTAAAGGAATGGCTTAAAATAAATCTTTTAAAACTTACTTAGAAAGTAACTTTTAATCCAACATTGAATTTTCTAGGTGAACCTAGGAAAACTTCTGCAGCATCAGCTTTATGGGGATTAACGATATATTTCTTACCGTTGTCATCCTTTAATCTGTAAGCATTATATTTACTATTGTCAACTGCATCACTTACATAAATCTTATCTAAAGCATTAAATAGGTGTGCAAATACAGTAATACCAAATTTTGATTCTATTGGTAACTTATAATTTACGTGGAAATCTAGTAATGAGTAACTAGGCAATTTCCAACTTTGAGCTCTGTCACTTTCATCTTTTCTTGAAAACGGATCCCAGTCAGCATAAAAATCAGTATAGTAACTAAAAATAGTTGCAATATCTAATCCCTCAACAGGGAATAATTTTACTATACCTACATATTGACTTTGAGGAGCATCACCTATCTTCAAACCATCAACATAATAGTTCTCTTTTGTTTCCGGTTTTGGACCATTAACATCAGGATCATAAACTCCTTCTACATCATTTGTATTATGCCAATCAGCTACTGAAACAGTTGCACCGAATTGGACAAGCTTCATTGGAGCATATTTCAAATCTAACTCCAAACCTTTATGCAATTGATTCATACCTGTTATAAAGACCAATCCATCTTCTTCTGTAGTAGGATCATAAACTCCTAAACTTCTAGTTCTATCCTTCCAGCTTGTATAATATCCACTAAATCTTGCTTTGAATTTACCGTCAGCAGTAAAAAAGTTAGCTCCCATTTCATATGCTTGGAATTTTTCATTTTTAGGATCTTCAGCTTTTGCCCCGGTTCTATCACTAATAACCGCATCAAAAATAGGTACTTTATTTACAAATCCAATATTTCCATACACATTAAAGTTCTCTGTCAATCTATAGTTTGCACCACCTTTTACTTGTAATCCTGAAATCCAATCTGTAGCTACATATTGTTCTTTATTTTCTTTATCCTTTTTAAAGTGATTAGTATAATCATACTTTATACGAGAATATCCAACCATACCATAAGCAGTAAATGGTCCTTGATTAAACTCAGTTTGGAAAAATCCACCTAACCAATCTACATTATTTGTAAAATTGTATGCAACTTTATCCCCTAAACCTACTTTTTGATCAGGATTAAATTCATCACTTGTTTTCAAGAAATAACTTCCTCCTAAAAGGTCTCTAACTTCTCTGTAATGCTCGATATTAGCAGTTCTCCAATCAACCCCAACTGTTGAATTCAAGCTACGATTCCATTTGATTTTAAATTTGGATATTGCGCCAACAGTAGTTTGATTATTTCTACTATTTCTCAATATACCTTTTGAACCACCATCTCCATTTTCTATATTTTGAGCGATTGTAGCATCCCAATCAACGATTCTTGAAGGACTTTTAACACCAACGTGATAGTTATATTTCATTTTCCCCATTGTTCCTGAACCTCCACCGATTCCACCTGACCAATAAACAGTAGTGTATTGTGAGACTCTGTCGCTCCAATCAGCATACCAGTTAAGATTTACTAATGGTTTGTGATAGAAATTTTCTCTCTCATTTATAAAATTTGGATCATGTCTATCAAATGTTCTGCTACCAACAGCTTGTTTCCCTTTATAATCAGGAGAAACCTTATTCCAATTCTCATTGTAGAATCTAGATTCTGAAGGGTTGTTTGATATTCCCTTAGCTTCTGGGAATGCATCAAATGCAGCTTGATCATAATCTTTGATTGTTTTAGCAAAATCATGTCCATAAGCAGCTATATTTTGCTTATACAAGTTTTGACCATGTCTTTGTGGAGCCCCCATTCCAAACAATTCAAGTTTGTGCTTTTTATTAATGATATAAGAAGCACCAAGATAGTAAGCCCAAGCATCAGTCCATGTTTTATCAACTATACCTTCTCCAACTTTTCTAACTAAACTCATACTTACAGCAAATTTATCATTTATCAGACCTGAATTTAGTCCAATTGTTGATTTTAAGAAATTTCCTGAGCCATACTCCAATTTTGCAGCACCCCCCATCTTTTTATCAGCAGGACTTGTTACGATATTCATTGTACCCCCAATTGATGGAGTAGCTAAGTTTACTGCACTTAATCCTCTTTGCAACTGAATAGATGAAGTAGCATCAGAAATTCCATCCCAGTTTGACCAGTATACCCAACCGTTTTCCATATCATTAACGGGAACACCGTTAATCATTATGGCTACATTTCTTTGGTTGAATCCCCTCACATTGATACGAGCATCACCAGCACCACCACCTTGCTCTGTAGCATATACAGAAGGTGTTAAGTTCATCATCAATGGGATATCCCTTGAACCAAGAACTTTTTCAATTTGCTTTTTCTCGACTGAAACAAAAGCTACAGGTGTCTTTCTCTCTACAGCATATGAAGCGACCACCTCAATAGATGATAACATCACTGCATCAGATTCCAATGCAATAGTTCCAACATCTGTTTTCCCATTCACATTAACATCCATTTTTTTTGTAACAAAGCCAATGTAAGAGACGACTAGTGTTACTTTGTCACTGCTACTTTTCAAACCGAAACTTCCATCTACATCTGTAATTGTTCCGGTTGTAGTACCATCAATAAAAACAGAAGCACCAATTAAAGGGTCTCCTGAGTTATCGACTACTTTTCCATTTATGGAACCTTGTCCATACATAAATCCAGTAATCATAAAAACGACTATAAGAGTCAATAGTTTTTTCATAAGTAATAATTTTGTTTTGGTTAATAT
>JALVAD010000279.1 GCA_027011385.1 Saprospiraceae bacterium
GTATTATACAAGTTGAAGAAGGATTGGCATATAGTTTTGAAAAATAAAACAAATATTTAGTTTGGAGAATATTATTTTACAGTATGATAGTTGGTATATAGTACTTTGTGTTTTGCTTGGTTTGGTTTACTCTTTTGTGCTGTATTTTAGACAAAAAAACTTAAGCGACAAAAGTCCATATCTCATTTTGTTGCTATCAATCTTGAGATTTTTAACCGTGAGCGGAATCAGTTTTTTACTATTATCCCCGCTTTTTAAGTTTATCACTGAACAAAAAAGCAAACCGGTTTTGGTGGTAGCGCAAGACTATTCGTCTTCCTTGAAAAATGCATATTCGAGTGAAGATTTGGGCAAAATCAACAATAAAATTAAAGAGATAAAAAGCAAACTAAGCTCAAAATACAATGTTCAAGAATTTTCTTTAGGAAGTGATTTGTCACCCGGTCTGAAAGATTCTTTTAACCTTAAAAGTACAAATATTTCATCATATATCGATTATTTGAATCAGTCCTTTGACAATAATGAATTAGCAGCAGTTATCTTGTCTTCTGACGGTATTTACAATGAAGGCAAAAATCCGGATTATTCTGAGATTAGCTTTAATGCCCCCGTTTATTCCATAGCCTTGGGCGATACTACTGAAAAAAAAGATATTTTGATAAGCGAGGTATATTTCAATGATATAGTCTTCCTTGATGACAATGTAGGGATTAAAGTTGATATTCAAGCAAAAAATTATAAAGGCAAATCCACTAAATTATCATTGTATTCTGTGCTCAACAATGGTCAGACTAAGCTTATTGACAGTAAAAACATCTCGATTAAAAATGATATTTTCTTTGATTCAAAATTCTTTTCAGTAAAGGCAAATATCGCTGGAAATGCACATTACAGATTATCTCTTTCAAGACTAAAAGGTGAAACTTCTTATAAAAACAATACAAAGGACATATATATTCAAGTAATAGATTCCAGAATTAAGATTTTATTATTGGCTAATAATACTCACCCTGATTTAGGTGCGATAAAAGATGTGCTCACATTGAATAAAAATTATGAATTGGATATAAAGTACAAAGATGATAGTTTTAAGCCTGAAATTTATGATTTGATAATGTATTACAATCTTCCTAGTGAAAAATTTGCAATAAATACCATTCACAGCAAGGCATTAAAACTGAAAATACCGGAATTCTTCATCTATGGTTCTAAAACTAGCCAAAACAGATTCAACAAAATTCAGGATTTGGTAAAAACAACCGGAAATTCTACTTCAACCAATGAAGTACAAGCTATTGTGAATAAAAATTTCAAACTGTTTATAACCGATGATTTCAAAAACAAAGGACTGGAGCATTTTCCGCCGTTACAAGCTCCTTTTGGCGAATATGTGACTTCTCCTGAAGCTAGAGTTGTTCTATTCCAAAAAATCAATAAAATTGAAACAAAATATCCTTTGCTATTGACTAATACCGGAGCGAAAAACCGTACTGCGGTATTGTTGGGAACCAATATTTTCAAATGGCGTTTGTATGACTATCTTCAAAACAATAATAAAGACATCTTAAAATCTATTTTCAGTCAAATGACTCAATACCTTACTGTCAAAAAAGATAAAAGCCAATGGAGAGTGAAGATAGCAAAAAACCTCTATTTTGACACCGAGCCTATATTATTCGATGCGGAATTGTACAATGATAATTTTGAATTGATAAATAAGCCGGAAGCTTATCTCAAAATAATCAATAGTAATAATAAAGAATTTGATTTTGTATTTACAAGAGCAGAGAATAGCTACAAACTAAATGCAGGGCAATTTCCGGTGGGAAACTATAGATACATCGCCACAGTTAAATACAATGGAAAACTATTATCCAGAAAAGGTAAGTTTGATATCCAAGCCAAAGATTTAGAAAAATTTGATTTGGTGGCAAAACACGATGTTTTAAATAAGCTTTCTTCCGGAACTAATGGTGAGGTTTTTTATCCTGAGCAAATTGATAATCTTGTAGAAAAGCTTCAAAAGAGAGACGCTAAACCTATCATCTATTACGGTCAAACAACAGAGAAGATAATCAATTTCAAGTGGCTTTTCTTTTTGTTTTTGTTACTACTAACTTTAGAGTGGTTTATCCGCAGATACAATGGAACTTTTTGATAAAATAATACCGATAATCTATGCCAAAATATAAACTCTTATCCACAGAAGAATTAAATCAATTAGAGGAGATTTTTGTAAATTTCCTCGCTGCAAATTCTATAACAGCCCAAGACTGGGAAAGGATAAAAGCTACTGACCAAAAGCAAATGAATAGTCTTATTGAGCAATTTAGTGATGTGGTTTATGAGAAGACTTTGAGCAATGTCAAACTACTTGAAAAAAGACTTCCCAATAAAATTTTGATGTATAAAATCGATAAAGATAAAATCATATTGGAAGGTCTGGAAGTTGTCGGTGACAGTCCATTAGACTTCAGACATGAATTCAATCTTATGGATTTGAATAGCCTTTTCACTGATCCAAATCTTGAAGTATCTTTTATTGAGGGGAGAAAACCCTATTTTGAAGAAAAAAATAAAGAAATTTTTGACTTGATGGAATCAGGTGCTATGATTTCTCAAAATTCAGCCTTGTTCGATGCTCTTTATCTGTTGAAAAACGACTACGCAGAGGAAGAATAAAGAAAGGGAGTCAAGCTTAACTCAACTCCCTTTATCTCGTTATAAAATATTTATTTTAACTTATCTTTCAATTCACTTAGCAATACTGCTTTCAGATCATCAACTGCATAGAGAAGTAATTCTGAATTTGTAGGAAATCTTTCGGGATTTGGCTTTAGTCTTCTCAGTGTCTCTTTTGAAAGTGCTTTTCTATCACCTTCGTATCTTGAAGCATAAGACTCAAATACTGCATCTGCGTTTATAGGTCTGGTTCGAAATACCTTATTTCTATTCAAATCCTTTATTCTGATATCTCCTGAAACAGTAGCTGATTTATTTCGGTACATTTCATAAACCATGGCTCTTGCTGTTCTGAATCTATCCTTTTTAATAGCATTGCCCAATGAATCCTTTACCACATTTCCTTTTGAGTCATAGATGTATGAAAATCCATCTTTAACCTCTCTTTTCTCTTCAAATTCCCGGATAGTTTCTCTCTCAGGAGTGATCTCCACTCTTCTAATCGTCAAAATTACATTATAATCAAATTTTTGATCACCTGCATCTTCTTTAGTGTAAAACTTCATCCATCTACTATCCAAGGAAGCTGTATTAATATCTTTGATATCACGATAAAATCTCTTTGGCAAGATAACATTGGATCTATTGAGAACATCAATATAAACTCTATCTTGTCCCAATTCGTAAGCTTTGGAAATCAATCTCCCGGTATCTTTATAATTTGATTTATACTCTCTTATTTTTTTCAATTCGCTATACGCTTGTCTGGCAGCAGATTTATCACCTCTTTCTGCTCTGCGAAGAAGTCTATTAGCATTTTTGTAATAATAATCCGCAGCATTGTCAGCAGCTTCAATAATTATTGGCTCAACTCTTACAAATTTGAATTTTGCTTTATAACCATCTTTGCTAACCAAGGGCAAAAGAGGCTCAATTTTACTTTGTCTGGATTTAATTTTATTTCCAATAGTATATATTTTCGCCCAATAATCTCCCTTCTTTCTTTCCTTTAGAAAAGCGATTCTATTCAAATCATCCTTAGTAACTTTAGCAAAAGCTTTTTCTATTGCAACAACATACTTCTTCTTTTTATTTTTTTTGCCTTGTAATTTCTTTATCGAATAAACAATAGCTTCATCGTATCGCCCTTGCTCGACAAGTTTACGAACAGAAGTACAAGAAGTTGTAAATATCAAAATTGCGATTAAATAAATTAAGTTTTTCATTTCTGCAAAATTTAAGGGTTATCGTATATTCAGAAGTAGTTTTAGCCGGTGTATTAGTTACAAACTTAAAACTTTTTAACTCAATAGTTAAGTATTTGTTAAAAAAAATCACCTATTATCAACTATCATCTACTAATCACAACTTTCTTGTAAACTACCCTATCATTTAGTTTTATTTTAACAATATATATTCCTTGATTGATACCTAAAGTATTTATTTCAATTATTTTCATACCTGACTTCTTTACAACTGAATAAGTTTTCTTTCCTGATATATCGTACAAATCAATAACAGCTTCCGAATCCACATTTCCAATAAATTCAATATTAAGGTTTTTTATCACAGGATTTGGAAATATTTTTATATTGTTTAAAACATCGTTTTCGAATGTTCCAGTTTTATCAGTAATACAAATGATCGTATCAATACTACAATGAGTTAATGTATCAGTAACAGTAAGTGTATAACATCCAATCGTATCTAAATTCAAAATATATTCTTTGTCACTTGAATAATTTCCCGGTCCTTTCCAATTAAATGTATATCTGTCTTTATTATCAATGGAAGTAATTATTGCTCCCAAACCATTATTTGATATATTTATCACAGTATCAACCGTTATATTAATCATATCCGGTTGATAAATCGTGATCGTATCTACCAAAACGCAATCATTTGCATCGTTAATAGTCACATAATAATCTCCTGCACAAAGATTATTAATCAAACTAGTATTGGCACCATTGCTCCAATTATAAGTCAAAGGTTGTGTGGAATTATTCACTGCAATTATTGATATTACACCATCACAGACAGCAAAACAACTAGCATCAATTTTCTGTGAGACAACCGTTAAATCTAAGCAGCTATCAAATGCCAAAATTAAAACAGTATCGTAAGCAGTACAAGAATTTGCATCAGTAACTGTCAAATAATAAGTCCCGGGAGAAAGGCTGTCTATTGATTGATTTGTTTCACCATTGCTCCATGAATAACTATAAGGCGCAATTCCTCCGCTAGGCAAACAAGTCGCTGTACCATCATTTGCATCAGCAGAAGTTTCATCTGTTGAAATTGTATTTAGATTTAATTCTGCAGGTGAAATAATTTGATATACTCCGAAAACACTGCAATTATTTGCATCAGTAACTGTCACACTATATTCTCCCTGACATAAATTATTGATTTCTGACACAGTATCTCCGTTACTCCATAAATATTGTAAAGGTGACATACCTCCATTAACGCTGTCTATTGTAACTTTTCCATCACATTGACCAAAGCAAGTGATATCCGTTTTAGTCGCATACAATAAAAGATTCTCACACCCAAATTCTAAAATAGTAACTGATTCCGAAGCTGAACAACCATTGCTGTCACTAACAGTAACTGAATAAATACCCGGGGATAATCCGGTAATAGAATTACTTGTCGCTCCCGTATTCCATATATAAGAATAGGGAGGCTGTCCCGAATAAGGCGTGGAAGTAGCTGTTCCATCATTTGTGTCCTCTCCTGTTTCATTGGTGGAACTAACGTTTGGCACAGGCTTTTGATTTACATTGACTATAACAAAATCAGAATCCTTGCATCCATTTTCATTTGACACTATGACAGTATATGTAGTAGTAACCAGTGGAGATGCAGTTGGGTTTGCAACATTTGGATTGTTCAGCCCTTCAGTTGGACTCCAACTATACGTTGTTCCTCCACTTGCTTGCAATTGAGTTTCTTCTCCTTGACATATCACTACATCATTTCCAGCATTTGCAATAACAAACTCTGTTGTAAAACTTTCTTCTGTACAATTTTCAGCATTCCCGTAATCATTATAAGGTGTTATCGACACATAAATAATAGAATTACAAGGTAAAGTATCAGGGTTATATGTTGTTTCATCTCCTACATCTTCATTATCCAAAATATCACCTAAACCTTCTTCTGTGCCAATGGTCAAATAATAGCCTGAAGCTTCGCTTACTTCTTGCCAAGTCAAACTTGTAGTAACCTCTACATTTGTCTGTCCATCTACCGGCTCAATAAGATTTGTACAATTTGGAACTAAATTGCAGTCATCAAAAGGTTCTACACTAATATCAAAAGTACCACAATCAGATTCCGAAGACGATACTTTAATAAAAACAAAATCAACATTTTCAAGACAACTGATTTTTATATCATCAAATGGAAATCCGTCACATTCTGAAGTGACAAATACAGCAGTTTCTTCACAAATCGCATCATCAGAACCTGAATACACTTCTACTGACATATTCGAACCAATTGAACCATTGGAAATACTTATTTTGATTCCATTATAATCGCTATCAATATTCGCTCTGTACCAAACTGCATCATCATCTGTTTCAGTATCACATTCTATATTAGCAAAGTCACTATTAGGATCATCATTGTATCCAATCGCACAGCATGTGGTTCCGGAATGTGATCCATCAGTTCCAAGATCATAAGGAGGTCTTGGATCAGTCATACATGGGCTATCGTTTATTGGTGGCACATCTATTTTTATTTTAATATCAAAATAACCTCCTTCACTTGTAGCATCTGATACTGCTATATAATAATAATTTCCATCTTGACCTGTAACATCTATAGGGTTATCCAAAGTCGCTCCATCTGATGAAGAAGTAGCACATTCACCGGAAGCCCCCGGAGGACATCCATCCAAAATTGTCATAACCGGATCACTAAATCCAGAATTACTCAAAATAACATCTAAGGAAGTAGCACCGGCTGGAATTAAAACCTTGTACCAAACCGTTGGCCCCTGACTTAAATTACAAGCACCAGCTGAATACGGATCAGGACATGCACCTTCATTACACATATTTGTAAAATCAACCCATTCACAATCGGTATCAACAGTCAATTCAGTTGCATCATCACATTTATCATTTGCATTACATTCACTTACTGGTTTATCTATCATCGTCACAGTTATATTAAATGTTCCTGAATTTGGATCTGAAGTTGAAATTTGTAATTGATAATTTCCTTCTTCAAGACATTTCCACTCAAATTCTGCTGTACTTATATCTTCACAATGTGCTGGTGCAGTATATGTTGTTCCTGTACAAAATTCTGTGTTTACTGCTGATATACCTGCAACGACAGTACCATTAATAGGCTCAGCACCGCTTTGTTTAATCAGTATATTGATTCCATAAACTGGCGCAGTAATAGTGAATGTATAAAATACCGCATTGGTCTGATCATCTCCTGAACAATCTGGGAATGATACTCCTGCTCCACTACATGCATTTGTCTGCTCATCAGGTAATGTTCCTCCTCCGGTTAAATCAAAGTTTGTCATATCCGCACAAGCATCATCATTTGGTGGTCCTGATGTAATCTTTATCTCTATATCAAAATCTCCTCCTGTATCTCCTGTTGAACCAACACCTATTAGATAGGTTGTATTTGGATCTACCATTCCCAGTCCATTTGGCCCGTCACCGGTAGCACAACCTCCACCTGCTGCAACAGTAAGCGCAGTACAATCATTTCCGTCGTCAAACATAGTTGCAAACAGTGTTCCTGTACCTGTATAGTTACTAAATCTTACACTTACGGAAGAACCCATAGCTGTCGCTGGCGGAGTAGTAAATTTAAACCAAACAACTTCTTCATGTGAGTAATCACAAGCTGTACCAAAATCATTGTCTTCCGAACATGCATTTATATTGCTTTCATTATTATCTGCTCCTTTCCATTTACATAAATCTATATCATCATAAATAATTTCTTCTGCATCTGTACATATGTCATTTGCAGGTCTTGCTACAACATTTTCAGTAACGCTTACTTCATATTCTCCAAATTCTCCAGCTGTCTCACTTGTACCTATCATTATCACTACTTTCTCTCCTTGTAGTTTACAAAGCAATGTCAACGTATTGTCAGTACAGTTATCCAAGATAAAATTGCTCTCATCTCCACAAGCTACATCTCCGTCATAAGTCGCTATAGTGAATGGTCCGGTAGCAGTTGTACCGTTAACGGTAATTTCCAAATCCGCATCTTGTGTCATAGTATGCTCATAAAACAATGTTTTTCCTGTGGTATTATCAACATTACAGCTTGTGAAATCCGGTCCTGCACAGGTATTGTCTTCTGTCAAGGTAGCACCATCTGCTATATCTTTTGGGGCAAAGTTTGGATCACATGGATCATCATTAACAGGGGATTCATTGACTTTAATATCAAAATCAATCGCTCCTTCTCCTCCCGATGAACCTACAGCTATATAGTAAGTATTGCCACCGGTAATAGCAAATGGCCCAAATGGTCCTGCTCCGGTATTACATGATGATCCTGCATCAGCCTCTGTTTGATTATCACAATCCGCTGTCTCTTCAAATAAACCTAAAAATCCCGTTCCGGCTGTAGTGAAGTTATCAAATTCCACCGATGTCGCATCGGCAGTAGCAGTAAACTTCATCCATACCACAGGTTCTGTGTCATAATCACAACCGACAGCTGTGAAATCTTCAAAACATGCATTTGTATTATCTGTACTTACAGATTCCCATTGGCAAGCCGTATATGGGATATCCTCTGCTCCTGAACATTCATCATTAGCAACTGAACTTACATTTTCTGTCATTGATATTCCGAAATCACCTTCTTGTGTATCTTCACTTCCAAATACCAATATTATAGTCTCCCCATCTTCTATACACTCAATTGTAAACTGTGTGCCAAGAGTAGCGCAAAATGTATTATTTGGGGCATTGTACAATGTACCATCACAGGCATCAGTCATAATAGCTACATCCAATCCTGTAGCAGCTGTTCCGGTTGTATTAGTATTGCCGGTCACAGTTACATCCAAATCAACATTTGCTCCATTATTATTGGTATATTTATAATAGACCTCATGAGTTGTTCCATTTACTTGAGCACAATAGTCATATTCCGCATCTGCACAGGCATTTGTTCCATCCAATCCATCTGCTAAATCTATTGCGTCCACACAGAGGTTATTATCGGGTATATTTTTTATTGTAATTCCTATATTGAATGTACCTTCTGTACTTGCCGAACCTATTAACAAATAGTATGTGGTACTTGGCAAAACGGTTAACCCCGTTAAAGAACCTGAAGTTGAGCATGAACCTCCGACGAATGCCAAATTATCACAGTCAGACCCGGTATATAAAGCAAAACTGGCATCTGCTAAATCGGTAACTATATCTGCAATTTCAGCATTTGCATCTGTACTAAACATATACCATACACTACTCATCGCATTGTCATTAAAATCGCAACCTCCA
>JALVAD010000280.1 GCA_027011385.1 Saprospiraceae bacterium
AGTTTATCAATGGGTGTAAATCTGTTTGATTAATATTAAAATGCTCTAAAAAGTTACTTAATAAATCTAAGATTTCATCCTTTTCTTGCGGTGGTGTATAAACAATTTCTCCTGTTTTGTCATTTTTCAGAACTGTTCCTGACATTGCTCTTATTCCTGCATTATTTTCAATAATTGTTTTTTGAATAGTCTCAATGTCTTTCACTCTTATAAAACCTTGTTGTCTTATCAGTTCAAATCCGTTAAAGATTGCTTTTCTGTAATTAATTACTTCTTTTACCTGTGATGGTTGTTTACTTTGTGATGCAAGTGCTTTATATAATTCATCTTGCGTAGTAATAATATTTTCAATTTCAGAACTATCTTTTGCTTCTTGCAAGACAACTGCATTTACCAACATTGCTTGATTTGGAATTGTCTTTGCTATTCCTTTTAATTCGCCAAGAGTTTGAGATGTTTTACTCAACTGTCTAAGTATTTTAACAGTTTCAACCTTTTCTCTTTCAGGTGGTAATTTTTTCAGTTTTTCTATATGTCCCATTTTATCCCATATTATTTAAATATGTCCCAAAAATACAAAAATAAGTCCACATTTCAAAATTGTGGTGTTTTTTGTCTTACATTAAGCAGAACTATGTTATACACAGAACAAATCTATAAAAAATTTATTGTTTTCCCAAGAAAAACAGCAATTTGTTCGTTTTTAGTCGTTTATGATGGTTGATAACCGATGTTAACGAGTGTTAACGGTTGTGAAATTATGATCTATCCTATCCTTTACTGTTCACCACTTTAAAATATCTTTTTTAAAAATCGATATCAATCCCGATTTTTTTCATCAGGATAGATGCATTGAAGCTATTACAAACACCATTGGTCAATTTGTAGTCAAAGTATAGTTCATCATCCTTGGTTTTAACGCCAAAATTGTAATTTCTAATAGAGTTTGAGTGTTCGTAAACCATTTCGGTAAGGGCTAGGTCATGTGTAGCTATTATACCGGAGGCTTTATTTTTTATCATTTGTTTAATCAGGGCTTTTGTTCCTACATGTCTGTCTTGAGAATTTGTGCCTCTGAGAAGTTCATCCAAAAGCAAGAAGCAATTATCATTTTTTTCAACATATTTGAGTATGGATTTTATCCTTTCCAATTCAGCATGAAAAGTTGATAGATTATCCTCCAGAGAATCTATGATACGCATATAAGTAATCAACCGTACATTGGATACTTCAAATGATTCTGCACAAACCGGACATCCGTTTAAAGCCAATATTGTATTTAATCCAATAGTCCTTAAAAATGTGCTTTTTCCTGCCATATTTGATCCGGTGACGATATCAAATTTTCCTTTTCCTTCAATGCTATAATTATTGTCTACCCGATTTTCTTTTTTGATAAAAGGATGTCCAATATTTTGTCCGGTTATCAATAATTCTTTATCGGATATCAGTGGAAATACCCAATCAGGGTTATTAAAATACAATATACTCAATGAAAGATGCGCGTCAATATCCCCGATTTTGTTAAGCCATAATTTGATTTTTGAAGAGTTTTTTGACATCCAGTCTTCGATTTTATACGAATAATGAATATCCCAAAATAAAAACAAGTTAAGAATACTTGCCACTACCAGATTCAGTCGATAATCCAAACTTTTTATCAATCCTGATAGTTTTTTTAATTCCTTTTCTATCTGATTTTCTCCTGTCAGTTCAGATTGAGTATTCTGCAAATATTTTGATTTGAATTCACTGTTCTTTATTATTTTTATCAAAGCTGAATATTTCAAAAACAGTTTTTCCTGTTTCGAAATATGTTCGTGAATAAGTTCAACCCTCTTTTTGAATTTCATGCTAATAAAATAATTTATTGTCAATAGAGGAATTGAAAGCCTCCACCATACCGGATTGACAAAACCAATTATAAGGGACAATATTGTTAGAGCAGAAAGTATATACAAAATCACTTTCAGTATCTTTTTATTCTTAAAATAGTATTTGAATACACTGACCCATTTATCAATACTACCAATATCCTCATTTTCTTTGTCAGATATATAAAATGTCAGAAGGAAGTTATCTCTAAATTTTTTTTTCTCAGCGAGTTCCTTAATTATTTCCTGTCTCTCCAAAATACTTTGTTTTGGATGAGAGGTGCTTAATAACCAATCTGATAATATTTTTTCTCCCTGTACTGTTACTGTCCTGTTAAGTATGTTGAACAATGAGAATTTACCAAAAACATCTAAATCGGAAGAGTACTCATGTTTTGGATTTTTATATTTCTCTCCATCTCCAAAAATATTAGGCGTAGACAAAGTATTTAATTCGTTTTGATATATCTGTATCAATTGTTTGTTTTTCTCGCTTTGTATAATCAGTTTATTGTGTTTTTTTACAAGGAAAGCAAAAAAGATAATTACAGATATTATAGCTACAACCCCAATAATATTTGAAACAGAATACCCCAAATAAATAAGATAAATTCCGGCTAACACGACTATAAGTCTTATAATTGATAATTGTGATATTTTCTTTGATAATACCTTTAAACTATCATTGAGTGCACTAATCTTTTGGGTATAGTAATTCTGCATATTTTTCCTTTTGTATCTGCAACTATTTCCATTAACG
>JALVAD010000281.1 GCA_027011385.1 Saprospiraceae bacterium
TCTTTGAGTTATTTAATCGCTAAAAGCCCTACCTCCAAAAATTTAACAATGACCGCTCAGTCCAAAAGTATACTTTGCAAAAAAAAATGGAGCATTTTAAACTTCTCACTACAAATACAACGAAACACGCCTTTCGACTTAAAATACTTAGTTCAAATTCATATTGATCATTTGAAATTTTATTCTGTTTTCAATATTTTTTTCATCAAAATCACATAAAAATTTGGACATTATTGTCATTACCCTAATTTATTCCTTGAAATACTATATTAATTGCAAAAAAATCCATAATTTTATAGCCGAAAATCAAGTGAAATACACTTATTATCTCACTTGATCTGTGAACGAATAAATTATTATACTTTTAAATTAAACAAAATGATATGAAAGTCGGGATTCCAAAAGAATTATCAAAACAGGAATTGCGCGTAGGTGCTACACCTAAAACCGTGCAAAGACTGCGAAAACAAGGCTTTGAGGTATTCATTCAGAAAGGTGCTGGCGAAAGAGCCAACTATGCTGATAAAGAATATGAAGAAGCCGGTGCTACTCTTGTAGATTCTGCCAAAGAGTTGTACGAAAAATCTGATATTATACTTAAGGTATTGGCTCCAACCAATGAAGAAATCGAAATGATGCACAAAGGTCTTGTGACCTTAAGCTATCTATGGCCTGCACAAAATCAAGAATTGCTTGAAAAACTTGCGGCTAAGGGTGTAAATGCCATCGCTATGGATGCTATACCAAGAATATCAAGAGCTCAAAAAATGGATGTATTATCATCTATGGCCAATATTGCCGGTTATAGAGCGGTAATCGAAGCAGCAAACCACTTCGGAAGATTTTTAAATGGGCAAATAACCGCGGCTGGTAAAGTTCCTCCCGCAAAAGTATTAGTGATTGGTGCCGGAGTTGCAGGACTAGCCTCCATAGGTGCAGCGCACTCACTTGGAGCAATCGTAAGAGCTTTTGATACTCGTATGGAAGTTGCAGAACAAATAGAAAGTATGGGAGCTCAGTTTCTTACTGTCGATATAGAAGAAGATGGTGCTACAGCTTCAGGATACTCAAAAGTAATGAGTAAAGAATTTATTGAAGCGGAAATGGCTTTATTTAAGGAACAAGCTAAGGAGATTGATATTATCATTACTACAGCTCAAATACCCGGGCGAAAAGCTCCTACATTGATACTTAAAGAGCATGTTGAAGTGATGAAGCCCGGATCTGTAATAGTTGACCTTGCAGCTTCAACAGGAGGCAACTGTGAATTGACTAAAGATGGAGAAGTTTACACGACAGACAATGGAGTAATAATCATCGGAAAGCTTGATCAATTACCAACACAAGCGAGTCAGTTATACGGAAACAATCTATGTCATTTATTAGATGATATGGGAAAAGCTGAGAATTTCAAAATCGACATGGAAGATGATGTTGTCAGCAGAGCAATGGTTACATATAACGGTAAGATAAACTGGCCTCCTAAACCTCTTCCCGTGAGTCCTCAAAAACCAAAATCTGTGGAAGCTCAGGTAGAAGCTGGTCCTACTACTGAAGAAATAGCAAAGAAAAAAGCCAAATCTACATTGATTTCATTAGCTGTGATTGGAGCCTTTTTATTCTTATTAGGCAAGGTAGCTCCTTCTGATTTTATGGGACATTTTACTGTTTTTGTACTATCAGTTTTCATAGGCTGGCAAGTCATTTGGAATGTATCGCATTCATTGCACACGCCTTTGATGGCAGTCACTAATGCTATCAGTGGAATTATTATAATCGGTGGACTTTTACAAACGCAAGACAGTTTATCAAATCCAATGACAATTATTGCATTTGTTGCAATTTTAGTTGCTAGTATCAATATAGTCGGAGGATTTTTTGTAACACACCGGATGTTAAAAATGTTTAAAAAGTAGAAATTATGATAACAGCACAAATACAAACAGCAGCATATTTATTTGCAGGAATATTATTTATACTTAGTCTTGGAGGATTATCTTCTCAAGAATCTGCAAAAAGAGGAGTCTTCTACGGTATAGTTGGTATGGCGATAGCTATTCTATCTACCGTATTAGGCGGAGATGTTCATGGACATATTTACATTATAGCAGCTATTGCGATTGCTTCAGTGATAGGAATATTGGTAGCGAGAAAGGTTGAGATGACTTCTATGCCGCAATTGGTTGCCATATTGCACAGTTTTGTGGGTTTAGCCGCAGTACTTGTCGGTTTTGGTTCCTACCTTGACCCACACACGCAAGAATTAGTCGGGACAGCTCATACGATTCATTTAGTAGAAATATTTATAGGAGTCTTTATCGGTGCAATTACATTTACAGGCTCTATTATTGCCTGGGGAAAATTGCAAGGCAAAATCATGAGTAAACCATTGGTTTATCCGGGCAGACATGCAGTAAATATTATTTTGGTATTAATCTCAATTGTATTAGGTGTATTGTTCACTCAAGCTCATGGCGTAGACGGAATGCTATACCTATATATTATGACAGCTATTGCAGCATTCATAGGTGTAATGTTGGTAATGGCAATCGGTGGTGCAGACATGCCGGTAGTTGTTTCAATGTTGAATTCATATTCAGGATGGGCGGCAGCAGCGGCAGGTTTTATGCTAGGTAATGACCTCTTGATAATCACAGGAGCACTAGTAGGTAGTTCGGGAGCTATTCTTTCAATAATAATGTGCGAAGCTATGAACCGATCATTTCTTTCTGTCATTTTTGGTGGATTTGGTGCTACGCCAATTTCTTCCGGAGGAGATCAAGAAATAGAAGGTGAAGTGACTTCTACCAATCATGCAGAAGTAGCAGAATTATTAAAAGAAGCTAAACATGTATTAATTGTACCGGGATATGGAATGGCTGTAGCAAAAGCACAATATCCAATTCATGACCTTGTAGATATTCTTCAAAAAGATGGCAAAAAAGTCACATTTGGCATTCACCCAGTAGCCGGAAGATTACCCGGACATATGAATGTTCTCTTAGCAGAAGCCAATGTCTCATACGATATAGTACTTGAAATGGAGGAGGCTAATGATGAAATGGATGAAACAAATGTAGTCCTAGTTATTGGGGCAAATGATATCGTCAATCCCGGAGCATTAACAGATACTTCCAGTCCTATATACGGAATGCCTGTCATTAAAGTTTGGGAAGCAGATAAAGTGATCGTTATGAAAAGATCAATGGCAACCGGTTACGCCGGAGTACAAAATCCATTATTCTTCAAAGACAATACAGATATGCTTTATGGTGATGCTAAAGATAGCGTAGATAAGATACTTGCAGAATTGAGATAATAATATATTCATTCTATTAAAAAAAGGCTGTCCAATCTGCGACAGCCTTTTTTTACTAAGCATTTAAATTTTTCATTTTGATCGCCAAGAGGTCAAAGACGCTTTGGCTCAGGCTGGTGAGTGTGGTTGAGCAAACAGATTTATAATTTTAGATGTGAATTTTGAAATTTGCAAATAAATATCGAACACTGATTAACGAACTCCGATTTTTGATTTGAAAGAATGCAAGCATATAAGCTATGAGGTATTGCCCTCTTTGAGTTGAAGGTCTCTGACCTCTCAACGATGTACCAAGAATGTGGTTTTTCGCCAAGAGGTCGGAGACGCTTTGGCTCAGGGCGGTGAGTGTTGTTGGGCAAACATATTTATAATTTTAGATGTGAATTTTGAAATTTGCAAATGAATATCGAACACAGATTTACCCTGTGAAATAAATTTTCAATTTAGGCAAAGCCTATTTCACAGGGTTAACGAACTCCGATTTTTGATGTGAAAGAATGTAAGCACATTATCTATGAGGTATTGCCCACTTTGAGTTGAAGGTCTCTGACCTCTCAACGATGTACCAAGAATGTGGTTTTTCGCCAAGAGGTCGGAGACACTTTGGCTCAGGGCGGTGAGTGTGGCTGAGCAAATGATATGTACCCAAATAACCCCATCTCAATCCACCACTATCTTTTTTACAGAAACCATATTCCTCCCTCTATCTTTTACCTTTAAAAAGTACAATCCTTTTGGTAAATCTAAAACTGAAATATAAAAGTTTTTTACTCTTTGTAATTTCGCTCCTGATTTCACTTTCCTACCTACCCTATCAAATATCTGCCAAGTAATACCGGAAGACTCACCACCATAATTTATTGCACACATATGTGGAAGAAATACATTTATCCTATTTGATGTAGGATTGGGTTTCACAATTATATCTAAACTCACATCATTTAAAGTATCTGTTGTCACAATGCTATCTACTGTTATCAATTGTATTGTATCTATTGGACAACATCCCTTCTCAAAGCACCCCATACTATCGACTCTCAACAACCATATGTAACTATCATTACCTCTCCATCCCTCATTGATATCAAGTTCTCCTGTACAAACAATATCTCCATTATCGGCTTCCTTTAAATCAAAGAATGCTGATTTGCTATTTGGATATTTTTTATATTCATATTTCTTTTCCCATAACATATTTCCATCCGGACTATATCTAAATATCCACCCCCATTTTCTCCTTATATATGATTCATAGTAACTACCACACCCAATGATATCTCCATTGTCGGCAGTAATCATTTTTATTATTCTTTTTTGAGGGCCAAGCGAACCTTTTATTGCTTTTGACCACAATGTATCAGACCATACAATACCACCATCCTTATCTATATTATAAAGCATTGAAGGGTAACGTTCATGGATTTTATGAAGAGTTCTTAGCTTTTCAGACAAATCTCCTGAAAAAAGCCCCCAACTTACCACCACACTACCATCATGGAATGCTGTAAGATGTGGCTCATTGCTTAATTCCGATACTCTATTTAATCTTTTACTCCATAATGTATCAAAATTCTCATCAAACTTTATAATAAATGGTTCTATATTCCTATGATCATCATGTTTGCTTATGGATCTACCTGAAATTACAAAATTACCATCTGCTGTTTGCACCATATCAAAAGCAGTATTAATTTGATAAGGATTAGCAATACTATGAAATCTTTCTTCTTTGACTTTATTACCTCTTTTATCTATCTTCAATACAATTATTTGCTCCCAAGGAACAATACTCAAAGTTCTACCCAAAAGGTAAATATAGTCATCTTTTATTTGCATCGCTTCAGCAGCAACAATAGTATTTGATTCGAAATCAGCAAATGTATATGTAAATAATTCAATACTGTCTCCTTCAAAATTAGTCCTATATACGTACCAGATTTTTTCTTTTTTTATATAATCGCGACCATATATAAATATTGTATCATTGATTTTTTGAATTGCATTATTCGAAGCAAACATTAACCAATTAACAAAAATATGATTGTTACTTACCTCTCCTTCATCATCAAGTGTTAATGTAGATGTACAACCTTTGGAATTACCAGTTCCCGGATCACAAATTCCATTTGTCAACAAAAAATAACCTTTATCATCAAGCAGAAGCTTCGCACCATATTCATTACCATTTATCAGATTATAAAATCTTGAAAATGGTTTTGATTGAGCAGATGTCTTAATTGGTAACATCAATATCAGAAAAACAAAAATCACTAACTTTCTCATTGTATTTATTTAAATAAATAAATGGGATTGAGGCAGAACCTCAATCCCAATATTAACTATTTATTGTGATTTACAATAATTTTTTGTTTTTATTTTTCTCTTATTTTCCTTTAAATTTATTAATAGCCTCTGTAAGTTTTGGAGCAACTTCAAATAAATCTCCTACTACGCCATAGTCAGCGGCTTTAAAGAAAGGTGCTTCCGGGTCTTTATTGATTACTACAATAACTTTAGAACTACTAACTCCGGCTAGATGCTGTATCGCCCCTGAAATTCCAAGAGCAACATAAAGATTTGGCCTAACAACGATTCCTGTTTGACCTACATGCTCAGTATGAGGTCTCCAACCAACATCAGATACCGGTCTTGAACAGGCAGTTTCCGCATCCAATGCTTTTGCCAAGTCAAGTAGTACTCCCCAATTTTCCGGACCTTTCATACCTCTACCACCTGATACAATTCTTTCCGCTTCGGGAAGAGGAACTTTACCTTCAACTTTATCAATACCTACTACTTTTACTCTACTATCAACGGGCAAATTGACCGTTTCAACATTAACTTCACTACCCACTTCTTCCGGTGACAATGAATTAGTCATCAAAGACACGACAACCTTATCTTTCAATGTTTTGATATAAGCAAAAGCTTTGCTTGAAAATACTCCTTTTTTAAATACAAGTTTACCATCTTCCATCTCTGGCACATTTAGAACCCCTGTAATAGAACTTGCATCCAGCAAATGAGCCAACATACCAACCAATGGTTTTCCAGATGAATTGAATGGTACAATTACCAAATCAACTCCCTTATCTTCAGCAAAACTTTTGACAGCAGAACTGATACCGTTCGCATCAAAAGTCTCATCGTGTGCAATTGCATAAACATTATTTGCTCCGTATTTCCCTAATGCTTCTGCACCCTCACTTGAACCAAGCACAAATGCATCTACACTACCACCATGCTTTTGAGCGATAAGATGAGCATAATAGACCAATTCCAAATCAGTCTTTTTAATTATATTTTTTCTATTATCAATATATACTAATATTTTCATTTCAATTTATTTTAGATATGATCAAATCACCTTCGCCTCTTCGTGCAACAATCTTACTAATTCATCAATATTATCAGGATCAACCAATTTCACCCCTGATTTTGCTTTTGGTAATTCATACTTTAGTATCTCAATCCTATCATCTGCATCGACAGGTTCAACCACTTCCAAAGGTTTTCTTTTCGCCATCATAATTCCTCTCATATTCGGAATACGTTGTTCTGCCATCCCTTTAGCTGTTGAAACGATAAACGGCATTTCGACTTCTACTTTCTCAACTCCTCCTTCGATATCCCTATTCAATTTTGCAGTTGTTCCGTCCACTTCTAAATGACTTGCCAGATTTACAAAAGGTAAATCCAACATCGCTGCAACCATACCGGAAACTTCACCTCCATTATAATCGATGGTTTCTTTTCCAAAGAAAATAATGTCAAAGTTCTTATCTTTGGCATACTCCGCTATTTGTTTAGCTACAAAAAATGCATCAGTAGGAGTAGTATTTATCCTAACCGCTTTGTCTGCACCGATTGCTAAAGCTTTTCTGATTACAATATCATTTGCAGGCTCTCCAACATTTAAAACAGTAACTGTTCCTCCAAATTTTTCTTTTAATTCAATAGCTCTAACCAATGAATAAAATTCATCGAAAGGGTTCATTATAAATTGAACGCCTCCCTCATCGAACTTAGTCAAATCGTCTTTGAAAGCGATTCTAGCCGTTGTGTCCGGTGTTTTGCTTATACATACTAATAGATTCATATATTATTTTTTAAAATTTCTACAATAATTTGTCCGCAAATATAGTAAATTGTTTTTTAAACTCCAAGTTAAATTTACGATATCTCATAATTTAGAAAACGTATGAAATCTATGGAAACTTTGGATATTTACTCCAATCAGGATCTCTTTTTTCCAAAAATGCATTTTTTCCTTCTTTTGCCTCTTCCAAAAGATAGTACATTAATGTCGCGTCACCGGCAAATTCCATTATTCCACGCTGTCCATCGAGCTCTGCATTAAATCCTCTCTTGATCATTCTCAAAGCTAATGGACTATGTCGCATCATTTTTTTTGCCCAATCTACAGTTGTATTTTCAAGCTCTTCCAATGGCACAACCTTGTTGACCATTCCCATTTCTTTTGCTTCTTCCGCGGTATATTGCTCACACAAAAACCATATCTCTCTTGCTTTTTTCTGCCCCACCATTCTAGCTAGATATGAAGAACCAAACCCGGCATCAAAACTACCGACTTTTGGACCTGTTTGTCCAAATTTTGCATTATCACTTGCAATAGTAATATCACAAATAACATGAAGAACATGACCACCGCCGATAGCAAATCCATTTACCATCGCGATCACTGGCTTGGGAATGTGCCTAATCAATCTATGTACATCCAATATATTCAATCTAGGAACTCCATCGTCACCCACATAACCACCATCTCCCTTAAAGTTGATATCTCCACCACTACAAAACGCCTTTTCCCCTGCACCTGTCAACACGACCACATTAATATCAGGTCTTTCTCTACAAATTTCCAAAGCATTTAATATCTCTGTTGATGTCTCCGGTCTGAATGCATTATAAACTTCCGGACGATTAATTGTAATTTTACCAATTCCTTCAAAAAATTCAAAAAGTATATCTTGATATTCCTTTATCGTAGTCCATTTTCTCATAATAGTATTAAATTTAAATTAAAAAAAATTACTTGTTTCCTTGTTGTTTTAATTGATTTCTTGCTCAAAAGTAAAGCTACTGCCAATTTTATTCATTCAATCGTATTTCAATATCCATACGTTGATGTAGAATTCTGATAATTTCAACTTCTTCATCCTGTTTGTTAATTTTATAGAAAATGAAATGTGATTTTATTCGAGAACGAAAATATCCTTTCCTCACTTTATTATAATCTTTTCCGGATTTTGGGTCTTTAGCAAGATATTCTATTTCATCCATTATCAAGTTAAAATATCTATCAGCCTTTTCTATTGACCATCTCTCAATTGTGTAAAGCCAAATATTTTCAATATCTTGACTTGCTTCTAGACTGATTTTATATTTCATCATTTAGCTAAATATTCTTTATGTAGATTTTTCAAAAAAGAAGTTCTATCAAAATCTTTTATAAAGCCCGATTTTTCTCCTTTTCTCAGTTCCTTTATCAGTTCCTCCTTTTTAGATTCTTCATATTCTAGCATTCTCAAAGCAGTTCTTACAACTTCACTTGCAGATGAATATTTTCCTGATTTAACTTGATGATTAATGAAATTATTAAAATAATCTCCTAATAAAATTGATGTATTTTTTGCCATCATCTAAAATTTAGCACGAAGATACCAATTCTTGGTATCTTTTCAAAATTAATTCTTGATTTTCTGTCCAGACTGATTATAACTAACAAAAAGTGCGATATTACAGCTAACACTTATTATTATCTTCTTTGTATTATGCATTTTATCAATATAATTCTTGCACCTATAGTAATCAGATTCACTTTCAATTGGACTTTTGATTTCCCCATTGTGTTTAAT
>JALVAD010000282.1 GCA_027011385.1 Saprospiraceae bacterium
CTATATTAAAATTAAGCAATATCTTTACTTACGAAAACAAAGATTGCTTGAGCATGCTGATGTTTATTATAGTATTTCCTTAATTAAAACAGATGTGAGGGCGGTGGAATGCTTCAAGTCCAATCCGCCATTTTATTAATCCTGAATTGAATACAGAGTAATCTATAAATATTATTAAAAAAAGAGAGTCCCTATTTCCATTTTGGATTCCTTGTAAGATTGAAAATGGAAAATAAAGCCCCTCTAACTCAAATCAAATTGAGGACGCAAATGTAGGGATTTTCTTTAACTATTATTATCTAATTTAAAAGAAAATTAAAATGAAAAAGTTTTTATTGTTATTTGCGTTTTTACTATTGAGCTATTCAACGAATATATTACAAGCACAGAGTTTTTGTCGTACATCGTCATACACTACAAATGAAAATGTTGAAATTGACCCCACCCTTTTTAAAAAGACAGATATTGAATATCATCTTAGACTGTATATACATGTGATAAGAAGAAGTGATGGGACAGGTGGGCAAACAAGAGATGATATTAATACCGTCCTATCATATTTAGCAATGGACTTCAATCCACATAATATCTTTTTTGAATGGGATTGTGAAATTGATTATATAGATAACGATAATTATTTCAACAACCCTGGTGGAAATATATTTTCAAATAACAACCATTTTGATGGAATAGATATCTATCTTTTTGATGATAGTATTTCCGGATTTGGACTAGCAAATGGTGTTGGATCACACTCCGAACTTTTAGTAACAGGCAGCTACTGGAATCCACCGTATGGTTCTTTGGTCAAATCTCACGTGATTTCTCATGAGATGGGACATGTTTTATATTTATGGCATACACACCATGGCACCTTTAATGAAGGTGGAAATGACAACCCTTGCCCGGAATTTGTTGATGGCTCAAATTGCTGGATATGCGGAGATCATGTATGTGATACACCTGCTGATCCAAGAATCGGGTTCAATGTTGATCCTATTACTTGTGAATGGCTAGGAAGTGGCACTGATGCTCATGGTGACTCTTATGATCCCGATGAACATATCATAATGTCTTATACATCTCCTGACTGTATGGAATATTTTACTGATGGAGAGGGTGCTCGAATGAGAGGGGCTATTGTAACATTAGACTATCTTTTGGCAACAATCACGGATGAAGCATTTGCTCCTTGTTGTAATTTAAACAACTTAGACATACTACCAAATCCGGAATATACAGATATTTGCGGGGGAGGTGTTTTATGTATATATGATGTCTCAACTAGTCCTCCTGTAATTCTATCTAATACAGGATACAATGTAGAAGTAAAATGGTCAACAGGTGCTACAGGACAATGTATGTGGTGGTCCGGAGGAAGTGGACAAGTAAGCGCATATCTCACCGAATATTATGGTGGTTGGAATGAAGAAAATATTATTTGTCAAGATACAATAGTTTATAATATTGTTTGCAATCCTTGTGAATTAAAGCTGAAAGCAAAAACTAGTGTTTGTTTTGATAATGACACAAAATATTATATTTCTGATGATTATTATTATGTTAAGTTTTCTGTCGCCGGGACGGGAGGAACTGCTTGGGATGCTTTCCAATATGTAGACGGGGTTGAAATCCCATTATTCTCAGGTGTTGGAGATCAAGTGGTCGCTCTACCCCAACAATTTTTAATTCAAGATGGATCATGGGTACTAATTATTCGATTAAATGAAGATCCGGATTGTGCTGTTAAAATTGAGATTACCCCACCTGAATATTGTTCAGGATGCCATTCTGACATTAAAATATCAAATAAAAAATGTTATAAAAGTGGATGGACATTTGACATACTTATTAACGCTCCTATTGGACCAGGTCCTATAATTGGAGGTTGGTTTACTAGTACTCCACCGGGAGCGTCAGGAACATATGGAGTTGTTCAGACAATCTATGTTCAAGGATTTGACTGCATTGATTTTACCATTTTTGACAAAAATGACAAAGAATGTTTTACCAAACTAACTGTTTGTCCTCCTGAACCTTGCAACTATGATTGTGCTCCAAAAGTTGATTATTCCGTTTCAGACTGTATATTGACAAAAGAAGGATTTGTTTATTATGTTAAAGCTGAAATTACGGTTGATAATGATGAGTGTTGGGAAGCGTTTAGGGTTAAGGATGGTGTACAGGTATCTCTTGGAACGTTTTACGGCAGTCAAACCCAAGTATTTGGTCCATTCCCCGCTAATGAGGGCGTTTGGGAACTTGTAATCAAGTATTGTAACAAGGATTGCTCTACAACAGTTAAAATCAAAAGCCCTGACTGTAAAAAGGATGATGGTGGCGACAAATCTCTAAGGCAAATGAAATCCAATTCAGAGTACAGTGTTAAAGCCTTTCCAAATCCATTGATTAACTCTAATCTCACAATAGTTGGGGGCAAAACAACTGAGAGCTTTACAATAGTTGATGTGAATTATCAGGTTTATGTTAAAGCAACCAAAATAAATGGAAGTGTAAATATTGACTTTGATTATCCACCAGGAGTATACTTTGTTATTTTCAAATCCAATAATAATATACTGAAAATCAAAAAGCTCATTAAGCTGTAAGTTACTTTAAAACGTATCGTAGAACTAGATAACCTCTCTTTCTATCAAACAAAAAGCCCGAACAATTTTGTCCGGGCTTATTTTTTTGTCTTTTGATAAACATTAGAATATATATCTCAATCCAAATTGCATTTGCCATCTTGACGCCAAACTAAAATCATCTCTATAAGTAGATTTCAAGGTAGTATCAAAACCATACATAGGGTTTCCGTCTCCATCAACTGATACACCTATCGGTTGCGTATTGGAAGGATACTGTCTCACTCCCCAATTGGAGTTAAGCAAATTTCCTAAGTTCAATACATCCAAACTCAACTGAATTGTATTTTTCTTACCACCTACCATAAAGTTTAAATCTTGTAATATCCTCATATCAATATCGGTATACCAAGGATTAAGACTAGCATATTTCTCTGCATACTTACCTCTCCTACTACTCAAGTATGCATCTTGGTCTATAAACAAATCTAGTGCATTTCTTTGTTCTTCCGCAGTAGAGTTAGTTTCATCAAAATTCATCTTACTCAAATCGTCTTTGGTTGGAATATATATCAAATCATTCAAGCCTGACCCATCGCTATTGATATCACCTGAATAGGTATAACTATACCTTCCACCTTGCGCAGCCTCAAAAAAGAATGCAATTGAAGTTGCCATTTTATCATGTGAATAACTAAATTTCTTGTATGCCGATCCCACAATCCTATGTTTGTTTCCATATCTTGAATAAGATAATACGGCTTCATTGACATCTCCGTATGCAGGATTTCTAGCAAAAGCATCAGAGGATATTTCAGCTGGAATTGAACTAGCATCTTTTGAATCCAAATAACTATATGCTAAACTCATAAACATTCCATTTGCCCAATGCTTTTGAACTTGAACCATTGCATTTAAAGTCTGGCCAACACTGGTATTTGTAAACACATATCCATTTACAGGCAAAGGAAATCCTAACCCGTTGAATACAGCTTTGTCTCCAAAAGTATAAATCGGTCTATTATCTACACCTTTTAGACTACCTGTAGGCTTATTTAACCCCCAGTTTCTTACCATCATAGCATTAATGTCTTTAGTATAAATCACATCAGCAGAAAGAGTAAAATCACCAGGCAATTTTGTATCAAGACCTAAATTTGATCTCCAAACCTGTGGAAATTGAAAATCAGGAGATGTAGCACAATAGAACCACCAATTTGGATTAGCAACTTGGTTTCCTACCCAGACAAAAGGAAATCTACCTGTAAAAGATCCTGTACCACCTCTTATGATAGTAGATTTATCTCCCTTAACATCAAAATTAAAACCTATTCTAGGTGAGAATAATATTTTAGCATCCGGCAATTTAGTATGATCTATTTTTGCTTTTGTTCCATCTGTATAGTACCATTCTATATCAGGAGCATAACAACACTGCCTATCAATATTCTCTTGGATTTTTTCGGGCGTATCAAAATAAAGTGCTTTATCCAATCTCAAACCGGCAGTAAGTGTAAATTTATCACTAACACTCCATTCATCTTGGATATATGCAGCAATTTGCCCCACATTTGTCTCAGCTAGAGCCCAACCTTGATAACCGGGAGTAATTGTATCCAAATCAACACCCATCTCACCATCTTCTCCATGTAAAATCTCTGCAGCATTTCTGGCAGCTTCGACACTTGCGTCAAAAGCACCCGTATTGACAGAATCTACAAATGCATCAACACTTACAAAATCAGGAGCAAATACTCCCGGATATGTATTTAAGTTAAACGAATTATCAAACTGGAATTTCTCAAATGAAGCTCCAATGGTTAAAGTATGCTTGCCTAGATAGATATTGAAATTATCAGTTGCTTGGAAAACATCTTGATTTAACCTATTGTGAATTGAAAAAGGCTCAAATCCGGCAACAATATATCTAATTCCATCTTTAGCAATATTTATAGTAGGAAATGGATCGGAAAATGGAGCTCTGGAATCTCTAAAAGCCGTATATCCAACTTGAAGGTTGTTGGCAAAAGTGTTTCCTATAATTGACTTAAATTCTCCAATAAATGAATGTAATTTATTTCTTATCGCATATCCTGAATTTTTAAATTGGAGAGTGATGAAATCGGGACCTCTTCGACCAATAGCTTCAGGATGTGCCGGTTTGTCTCTGGATGCATCCAAGAAGTTATATGCCAATGAAAGCGAATGACTTTGGTTGATATGGTAATCCAATTTTAGCATCGCTTTTTGATTATCAGTCCTATGATTAAAGTTTTCGTAAGGACCTGTTTCATATCCGTACTTATCTTTCAATGCCTTTGATACTTTATCCAAATCAGAAGCTAATACTCTAGAAACATTAGAGCCATCAAGACCTTCTCTTTTAGCTACCCATTCTGTTGCCAAATCACTTCTTCTTTCAATTTCAGCATTTGCAAAAAAGAATAATTTGTCTTTGATAATTGGTCCACCAAGAGAGAACCCTGTTTGTAAGTGCTGCAAATCTGCTTTGAATATATCATTTCCCTTCACTTTAGCTCCTGTCAAATCCTGATTTCTAAAAAATCCAAAAGCAGTACCGTGAAATTCGTTTGTTCCTGATTTTGTAACCGCGTTTACAGCTGCTCCTACAAACCCAGCCTGTGTTACATCGTATGGAGCAAGACTAACCTGAATTTGCTCAATAGCATCTAGTGATACAGGTTGTGCATTGGTTTGACTTCCTGGTGTAGCTGCATCAAGACCAAATGGATTATTGAAAATAGAACCGTCAAGAGTAAAATTATTCATCTTGTTGTTTCTTCCTCCAAATGAGCTACCGTCTGCAGAAGGATTTAACCTGTAGTAGTCTGAAGTTGATCTGGAAATTGTAGGCAATTTAGTAATAACCTCTGAGGTGATACTGGTTTCTGCTCCCGTCCTTTCATTATTAAGAATTGGATCTGATTTTCCAGTGATGGTCACTCCTTCAAGCTGAACTCCCTTATCTGCCAATTTGAAACTCAATGATAATTTTTGTCCTAATTGTAGATAAATGTTATCATAAGATTGTTTTTCGCTTCCAATATATGAAGCTTCAATAGTGTAAGGCCCTCCTACCTTTAGGTTAGGCAATGTAAATCTTCCATCATTTCTAGTAGTAGTTCCTGAAAAGCTACCGGTCGGCTTATGTATTGCTACTACATTAGCACCGATTAGTGCTTCCCCTTTTGAATCAACAACAAGCCCTTGTATCGTTGCTGTTGTGCTTACTTGCGCATTGCCATTTATTGATATAAACAAAAATGCCAAGCTCATAATTGAATAAATAAATTTTCTCATAATCTAGGTTGGTTTAGTTAATAAACAATATTGTTTTTCGATTGGCAAATATATAAAAACTTAAGTTCATATTATAAATTAATTTATATTAAATATTTATATATTTACTTTACTTAGACAAAACAATTTTAATTGTAAAAGTCTTCTCACTTCATAACCTTTAAACTTCCATTAATGGTTAAAAATGAATTGTTCTCAAAACTTATATTATAACACTTTGCAGTATCTTGAGAGTTTATTGTTGGGAAACTTCCAAATTCAGGATTGCTAGGGATGATTACTTTATAAGCTTCATCGGGAACTATTCCTTTTGTCCAATTATCGGAATTTGACCAAACTGTATCAACGCCTTTCCAAATAGCAGTTCCGGGTTTAAGAGCTCCACGAAAATAATTATTTTCAGTCCCCGGCCAATTATAGTTGTCATATGTAGCTCCGGTTGAATAAACTTCTGAATTTCGAGGACGGTATCTTTCCCAAATGTAAAGAGAATCAAATCCCCTGGAATTAATGGATAAAGTATCTAATAATGGATTGATCTCCAAACCGGATATTTCCCAATTCGTTCCGGAATTTGTTTGAAAATCCACAAGGGAATTGTAATTGTTTTCATCTCCAAAATCATATAGTAAAGGATAAGTTGTAGGAGCATACCTATACATAATATTCCCATCATATAATGCACCATTTACTGCTGTATCTCCTCTAAAAACAATCCTGTCATCCAAAACCAAAAATATATTATTCAAAACATATTTTTCCGGATTTCCGAGTATTGCATTGGGGCCTGCAGCAGTCCATTTATATCCGCTTTGCTTTGTCACAATGGTGTTATTATAAATTTTCCATCCGGTTTCAATTTTATCTCCATGCGAACCAAACGGATCGATCACAGTCCATATTGGCCAGTTATCCTCACGATAATTACCTTCTCTGCCTCCATGTTGACGAATTGAATTATCAATTACATTGTGATGGATAAAAACATCTCCTGAATTCTGAGTGTTAGTCCAAGTCATCGAAATACCTGATCCTATATTCCATAGCATATTATTTTTAATCTCAATACTATCGATGTCTGCTCTTAGGTCAATGGCATCATCTCTGAAACCAATGAAATAACAATTTGCAACCGATGTGTTTCTAGACCCATCTTTTATTCCAAGAGCATCAAAGCCATTGTGAAAATAGCTGTTTTTTATATTAAAGTGGATTAGTGCTCCACTTATCGATTTTGATTGGAATTCGGGATATGGCTCTGCCACCTCATATGCCCTATTTTTAACATCAGTCCAATAAATGTTTTGAGGAAGTCCATTATCAAATTCACAATTTACTATATCAAAATAAGATGCATCCCTGATGATTATTCCGGTATTACCATAAGCAAACTTGCAGCTTTCAAAACTTATATTGCTACAATTATTTCGCACATCAAAAAGGTATTTCGAATAGGAAAAATTCAATCTTTTAAATATAATATGCTTTGCATTATCAAGATAAAACAAAACTTTTGAAGAAAAAATATGGATATTATTGTTATTGGGATTGATATCAATTGGTTTTCCGACTATCGTATTGCTATCTACATCATATAAGTCATTAGGATTTTGCTCTAGTCTAATATACAAGTATCCATCATCTTTTTTGTAAATACCAGGTCCTTGATAAATGGGATTAAATCCATTTACCGGACCATAGTTTTGAGATTTCAAATTGACTGTATCTTCATACTCTATCACCTGAATACTATCTTCTGCAAACCACGCATTGACAAAATTTCCCGTAATAGCAGAAGTACTTTTGTACAAGTTTATCGCATTGTCAACCATCATCCATTTGGAGTTTGGTGCATTCAAAAAGCTACTTATACCCCCATCAATATTAACATTTTCGCCTTGATATGCTTGAACGATTATCGGATCTGACGAAGTTCCTTGAAGCTGCACCGTAAAAGTATTTTCATAATAAACTCCATGCCTGATATTAAGAGTGTCTCCTGCACTTAATTGATTTAACCCATGCTTTATAGTTTTCCAAGGTGTATTTATTGCTCCATCATTTGAGTCGTCCCCATCTGTAGACACAAAAAAAGTATTTGCATGTAGATTAAAATGCAATAAGACCAATATCAAAATAATACTAAAAACCTTGACCCGCATAAATCACAATATTTACTGCAAACCCGAAACCCACAAACCCGAAACCCACAAACCCGAAACCCACAAACCCGAAACCCACAAACCCGAAACCCACAAACCCGGAACTCGAAATCCCCCAGTACGTTACACAACGTGAGAATTACGCTCTTTTCAGCTTCAAATTCTAAAACCCAAAACTATCGAAACTCGAAACTCGACACCCAATAAAGTCTATTTATCCTGCAACGCAAACACTTTTCTTAGCAAATCAGTAGTTCTGGATCTAATATTAGTCCTGATATCAAATTCTTTTTTCTCTACCATTTTAAAGACACCATCCAAGGCTCTATTTGTGACATAGTCATCAAGTTTTGGATTCATTTTTTTTATAAATGGAATTCTGTTATACGCATTAACCGCATCTGCCCAATAATCCAATGCCCCGAATTTATTTAATGACTGAACAATAACAGGATTAAATTCTTTGTATAATTTAGAATTTGTAGTTCTGTGTAGATACTGTGTAGCAGCGTTTTTATCACCCATCAATATATTTCTTACATCTTTAAACGTCATTTGTTTTATTGCACTTACAAATATAGGTTTAGCTCTTTTTACAGCATCTTCTGCAGATCTATTGAGCCTTTTCGTTATTTCTTCTTCCACACTACTAAAGCCGGGAACTACCCTTAATTTTTCAACAACTTTTTGAGCATCGGCAGGAAGTAAAATCTTGTATGGACTCCTGTAAAATCCATCTGTTTTCGACAAATAGCTCACTCCTGAACTTATTCCTTTGTCCAGAGCCTGTTTAAGCCCATTTGCGATGTCAGCATTTGAAAGGCCTGCTTCACCTACAGAATTCATTACCCTCTGCATTGTGGCAGGGTCACACGACACCAATGAAATGGTTATCAACAACAATAGAATACGTTTCATCATTTTAATTTATTTTTACTTTTTTAATTTTTCAATATCCTCCTGTACTTGTTTCACTTTTTCATTTTGCAACTCAATACTCTTTTTCAAATCCTCCTGTTCTTGTAGATTTTGTTCAATATTTTCCTCTGCTTCGACTATTTTTTGCTTGTACTTCTCAATACTACTATGAAGTTTTTTATTCTTTTTTCTTTTAGATTTAAGT
>JALVAD010000283.1 GCA_027011385.1 Saprospiraceae bacterium
TTCATAATATATTCCATTATTTAATTCGTACTTTATCAATCCTATTCTTTTTGCAACATAGATTTTTGTGACAAGATTGTTTGTCCATCTGTTTTTATAATCTTTAACCCGAATTATTATCAATCATTGTAAAATTGCTTTTTGGAGAATCATCTGTTTTCCATTCCAATGTTTTTTCATTTAATAGTACAGTATCCTCTATTGATCTACAGCAAGAAGTTAGATATTTCACAGGGCAGGCTAACCCTCTCCTTTTTTTATCCTCACCCTAGCCCTCTCCTTTTAAGAAAGTTTCTTCGTCTTTTTTAAAATAAAGTAAAAGGAGAGAGAAGAGGGTGTTTAGTCGTTTTGGATAGCTCTTATAGGTAAGTGTTTATGATTGAGCTATAGAATCTTTCCAAAAGATTAAAAACTAATCCTAAAGTCCAAGCACATTCACTCTCCCCTTATTAATTATCACTATTTTATAGATAAATTTCCTGTACGTTTTCAAATTTTTGACTTCAAGAATATACATGCCTTGTGAAAGAGTACTCACATCTATTGTCCTTTTGTTCATTACTGTCTTAACAATTTCACCATTCAAATTAATAAGGGATGATGAATATGCTATTTCTTTGGAAAACTCTATATTTATCTCATCTGATACGGGATTTGGATAAATTCTCTTTATTGGATCGGCTAAATCACCTGTTGAAGTAACTGCATCTTCTCCATCGCAATCTTCGTCTATACCATTATTTGGTATATCATGAGCATCAGGATTAATATTAGGATTCGTGTCATCACAATCATCAGTAAGCACAAAACCATCCTGATCCAAATCGTCATCTAAAGTAACCGGATTACAATCATCATCTTGTCCATTGTACGGTATTTCTGTTTGATTAGGATTGATTTCAGGATTATCATCGTCGCAATCTTCAGCAAGCACAAACCCATCTTGGTCTAAATCATCATCTAAGGTACTTGAGTCACAATCATCATCAATGCCATTATATGGAACTTCATCTTTTCCGGGATTAATATCTGGATTATCATCATCGCAGTCTTCTGCAAGAACATATCCATCCTGATCCAAATCATCGTCTAAAGTATTCGGATCACAATCATCGTCAATGCCATTGTACGGAACTTCATCTTGTCCGGGATTAATATCCGGATTATTGTCATCACAATCTTCAGCAAGCGCATATCCGTCTTGATCTAAATCATCATCTAAAGTATTTGGGTTACAATCGTCATCTAATCCATTGTAGATTATTTCAACTGCACCTGGATTAACATCAGGATTATGGTCGTCACAATCTGAAAGATTATTATAACCATCATCATCAGCATCGGTAACCACTTGAGTAGTGGCAGTATTAGTAACAACCGGATAGTTAAAATCAAAATATATCTCAGCCGTATTCTCCAGTTTAGTTTCAAGATCAATCGAATCTCGCGTTCTAATCTCAAATATGACAAATCCATCACTTAGACTATCAATATAAGGCAAATTGATACCGTCAAAAAGGAATGCTACTTCATCATCTATAATTTCAGTATACACCGGATGAGAAGATTCAACAACTGAAAGAGTAGATATATCAAAATATTCGGGGTTAATTTCATCTATTACCCTGACATTTACAGCGCTGGCATTTCCCGTATTTTTAAATCTAATTTTATATGAAATATACTCTCCAATCATTTCATCTAATAGATAATCTCCTTGAAGACATGTTTTATCATTAGGATCAAAGGCATTTCTAACTTTTTCGTATAAGACAAATCTATTATCTCGTCCATCCTTATCTATTACTTCAGAATAAAGAGCTGCCACAAAATAAAGCTCCTCATCACCAACAAGTGCCGGTGTATCCATTGGAGAATTAAGACGGAATATAACGCTGATTTCTATCGATTGAAATGGTTCTATATTGTCATAGACTCCGTGAAGAGTTCCACTACTATCAACCAAAGAATAATTGGAACTAACAAAACTCATATAATCGCTTTGATAGGCGTATCCAATGCGACCTGAAGCAGGATAATTTCCATTATTTGTAATGACAATTTTATGCACAATTTTAAATCCAGGTCTTGCCAAATCCATTGGAATCACATGTACAGAACAATCGTAAATCGAATCTGCGGCAGATGTATAACAAAAACTACCATAGGCAGTTTTATCCGTTGATTTTATTGTAAGATTAAGTGGTTTGGGTGTTACCTCAAAGTAACCTATATTATCTTGTTCAGGTGTTATTTGGTAATTACCGGGAGGTAATTTAATCTCGAATTTATTTGATTCATTCAATGTAGGTTCAATTAACACATTTAAATCCTCGGAATTAACTCTTAATCTGGTTTTATTAATGACTTGAGTTGCTTCTTCACAATCACCGGAAGCAGAATATTTCATTGCCAGTTCTACAGTTTTAAAATCCCCCCTACCGGTAAAATTGCAGATAGGATCCAATATAATTCCTGTTAAATCTATAGCATTTTCTAACCACTCAAGTTGCTTAGGTTCAGCACAGATCCATTCTATATTATTTTCATAGTAAATTCTTAAGTTTGCAAATATAGGAACTCCCATAACATTTAGATATCTAATCCTATTACTATACAAATAAATAC
>JALVAD010000284.1 GCA_027011385.1 Saprospiraceae bacterium
CAAGAAAAGGTTAGCAGTAAGACTAATAAAAAAAGATAGTTTCTAAGATTTTTCATGATTTTATTTTTTACTATTAAATATTAAACATTTCAATTACAGTTCTTTTTCAAGCTTGGCGTTAACGGTGAGTATAAGCGTAGTGCGGGTTTTTGAAACACTTCACTTCCAACTTACACCGAATTAAATTTATAGATAAATCATTCATATTAAGCATTTAAGCCCGCATTACGTTTATACATTGTTGCCACCAGTATTTTTATTATTGCCTTTCTTTTGCCAGAAACAATTGGTATAATTCATCGGTTTTTATTAAGTTCTCATATCCTTTTTTAATCAGTCCATTTAGCAATTTCAGGTCTCCAGTCCATAAAATCCCTTTTGTAAAATTTGAAACAGCAACAAAGATCGTATCATCAATGTCAATATCTTGACACAATAATTCAGCGTTTCTATAAATTTCAGTTGGTATTATGGAATGGTTGAGAATAGTAATGTTCTTCAATATTAAGCCATAAACCTCAAGAAATTCATCATCGGTTAGTTTTCCAATGGATTTAATTTTTTCCTTGTGTTTGAAAATCTCAAATCTAACATAGGCTGGTGAATAAAAGTCAAAGTGATTTTTTCCGTTAATCAGAATCTGACCAATCCTACTATTGGTATTTAGTAAAGCACTAAATACTATATTCGTATCAACGATAATCTTAGTCATTTAGTCCTAATTCTTCTTTAGTCCTATTCCATCGTCCTTTTTTTACTTCTTTTAAAAGTTCATCCACATCATTTTCTGTAGCGGTCGATTTAGAGGTCAGTTCTTCGTAACGCAAATAATCAAGTATTGTCTGAATTCTGGAAGTTTTCATTCTCGAAGAAAACCTCACTAATATTTCATTTTTTTGTCTTTCTACTATCATTTTTCTTTTTTTTGTTCAAATTTACAAAAATTTCATGTAATTGGTCTGATTACGGATTTTTCTTAATATTGGTGGCAACGGTTTGTGTAAGTGTAGTGCGGGATTAAAGGTTCGAAACTTTCAATTACGCACGTAGCCAATTCGTTCATTCAATATTTCAAATTTTCCGTCAAATCGTCAAAGACGAATTGGCGGTGTTGCAACGAAGAGCAGCAGCCTAAATAACCGATGAAACCCGCATTACATTTACACTTTGTTACCGGCTGGGTTTTAATCTTTTAGTGTCCTATTTTAGAAAATCTGTTATTCTTTGTTGAGTATAATTAGGTAAATCGGAATTGTAAATTGCGTAGCGCTTTACATTCATTTCTTCAAACCATTTTGCAAGCAAAGCTTTGATAATATCTTCATCATTTTTATAATTGGGAGAAGGCGAAACTTCAAGTACTAAAACTTCCAAATTTTCTAAATCATCTCTCTTTTTAATTAGACCAATATCTTTATTTTCTATGACTTGTTCCCATGTAGGATTATTTCTAAGATTGTAATTGGTGAAAATTTGTGGAAGAATATAAGCAAATCTATTTCCAACATGGTCTTTTGAATCAACATGGTAAATATACCCATCAGTTAAGATAATAAGAATATTCCGATAATCTGGATTGTTTTCGACGCAGTAGTCTTTAACATCATTTTTGAAAAAACGCCAAATATCTGAGCCAACCCATTTGTGGGATGATATTGATAAATCATAAATTTTGCCCAAATTATCAGTAAATTCAGTCACCAAATTATCATGGATATTTTTTTTCTGTTTATTATTCATCTTTGATAAATCAACATTTAGTTTTTCGGCTAAAATGTTAACATTTGGGTCCTGAGGTCTTGGACTAAATATTACTTTCATTTTGCCTTTAGCCATAAATGTCCCTCGACTCTCCATATCTCTTACAAACAATTCAGAAATAAATTTCACATTGGCAATATCCCTTTCGTAATGTTCGGGCTTTACTGGATATTTATCTTTGTCAATTCTATCTGACAAATCAAGTAATAAAGTTATGTTGTATTGTTTTGGGCTATTTATTTTTTCAGCCTGTTGTCCATTTGCATTAGAAACCTTGTTTTTATTTCCCGAACTGCAGCTTACCATAATTGCTAATGCAAAAAATATAATGTACTTGTTCATTTTAATTGGTATTAATTTTTTCAAAATTGTAAAGAGTAAGTTGGACAAATTCATGGGTTGCTGAATCAGCTTCATTCAATTCAGAATGCGGCTTTCCAGATTGTTTCATCCAAGCCATCCATCCAGATAAAAAACTAAAAATATCATGTTCAAATTCACGTGGAATAATTGAATTATCGATAATCTTATTTAGTTTATTTATTTCTTTAGTATGCTCAGCAACACTATAAGTCATTTTGTCAATTTGTACATCAAAATCTTTCAGTTCGATTTCAATGTCCTTAATTTCCTTTTCTTTTTCTTGAAGAGCAATTTTTACTTTATCCATTTTTCCATAAGCTTCCATCACGAAATCAAAAACAAACCCCCAAATTATATATACAATGAAACCTGCAAAAATTATTAACCAAAAATTGATTGATTCTAAGGCCATGGAAATTGAATAATTAGGGATGTCTTCGAAACTATTTTCTTTCTTAATGTTGTAAATCTTCTCTGTAATTTCATAAGCAAGTATAGTAT
>JALVAD010000285.1 GCA_027011385.1 Saprospiraceae bacterium
CAGACACTATAATATATTAATTAAATTTGTAAATTATTAACATCGAATCAAATTAAAATAAATACCAACTATTATGTTTAAGAAAATTATAATTTTATCGATTTTATTTTTGGACAGTAGCTTTTTCTATTCTCAATTGAACGCATCAACTATCGGCAAAGAAGCGAATGGCTATACTGTTGGATTATCTTACGGTCTAGCTAACCAGTTCAGTGATATCCCTTCAGCAAGCGGTGGATGGGGAACAAATATCGCTATTGGAAAAACACTTTACTACGATGAAGATGCTCTTTTTTCTTTTGATTTATTAGGTAATCTTTCATACATTGTCTCAAAAGGACTGGATACAGATGCTAAAATCGCTCCCTTCGAAAATAGTGTTTTGAATAACTCTAAATACAAATACTTTTTTAATAATCACAAGACTTCACTTTTTGGCATTGGACTGGATGGAAAACTGACTTTAAATAAATTTCGAAGTGAGCAAAATTGGTATGCAGCTCTATATGCAGGTGGTATTTGGGGCATTTATTCTGTAAAAATGGATATGAAAGATGCAAACGGAAATGATTATTCAGAAAAATTCGGTAAAATAATCAATGATTCTAAGAGTGACAAAAAACGTCAACTCAAAGAGATTTTGGACGGAAAATATGAAACCAATGCAGAAGGATTTGGTAAAATATCTCTAAAGTCCAGATTAATGCCTGCTCTAGGATTGGAATTTGGCTATGATATTACAGATTTCATTAGCATATACCTATCTGATAAATTGTATTTTTCAGGTACTAATAAGCTTGATGGGGAGGTTCATTTGGACGAAGGAAATGATTTATTGAATTACGCCAGCATCGGGATCAATTATTATTTTCATAAAGAAGATGCTGCCCCCGTGTATAAAAAGCATAAACCTATGACCGATCCGGTAAATGGATATGAAATACCGGAAGAAGTATTGGATGAAAAATTTCCTGAAGTAAAAATTATTTCACCAACAAAAAGACCATTCAATAGTCCAAGCCCACAAGTTTTGATAAAGGCAAGAATAAAGAATGTTATTTCTGTTAACGATATATACTGTAAGGTAAACGACAAAAAAGTTCCATTTGACTATAATGAATCTTATGTACAATTTGTAGCGACTCTGGAGCCGGGAGACAACAAAATACAGATTTATGCAAAAAACGAATACGGACAAAGCAGGGACGTCATTTCTATCTATCACCAGGGAGGAAGACCTGAGGTATCCGAGCCTGAAATAAAATTGATGAATCCGGTGGAATCATTATTTTATTCAGAAGAAGAAATTTTTGAAATAAAAGCGATTATAGAATATGTAGATAAGAAAGAGGATATACAGATTCTCGCAAATGGGCATCCGTTTAAAAGTTATCACTTTGACCCTGACACAAAGGAATTTAGAATCAAAGTAAGACTGGCAGAAGGACTTAATAATTTTGAGATAAAAGCAGAAAATGAGGAGGGGAAAGCAATAAATAGCTTTGATATTTACTACAAAACAAAACCTCCAAAAAATACTGATAATTCCTCAACAGATAATAAAAATGCTCTACCATCAATTACTGTGATAAGCCCTAAATCATCAAATGCAAATATCGGCGAAACAGATTTATTGGATTACGAAGCACGTGTTACCAATGTAAGCAGAAAAAGTGATATAAAATTTACAGTTAATGGAAAAAGAAACAAATATTTTGATTTTGACAGCAATACCGGAATTATCAAGGACAGGATTAGTCTATTTGATGATATTACCAAAATCAAATTGGTAGTGAAAAATGATTTCGGCTCCGCAATGAAAGAAACTACTGTATATATAGGTGAAAACCCTAATGAAGAAACTGAAGACAAATCAAAAAATATAATAGAGTTTTTGGAAGTAACAAAACCCGATTCTGATTGTAAAGTAGATATTACGGTAAAAATAGAAGGGGCTAAAAAGAAAAAACAACTCCATTTGTTTTTAAATCAATTTGAGGTGAGAAATTTTTCTTTCTCAAAGTCAACAAGAACATTGAAAAGTACTTTGTACTTGGATGAAGGTGATAATGCTATAAAAGTCACATTTGATAAAGACAGAACAGAGAATGAAAATACATATAACATCAAGTGCGGTATTGGCGGTGACAATGAAGATACAGGAGAAAATGATACTGAACCTCCAATTCAAAATAAACCGGAAATAATGATTGAATATCCGTCTGAAGGGAAATTAATCGAGAGCAAAAGTATAGTTTTAAGAGCTAAACTATATTATGTTGACGACAAGGAAAATATAAGATTAAATTTAAACAATAATCCTGTATATACTTTTGATTTTGATGCGGATTCAGGAGAGCTAAGTGCAGAATTGGAGCTAGAAGAAGGAGAAAACCAAATAGAGATAAGTGCAACTAATAATATCGGTAATGAAAGCATGATTTCAAAATTCACTTACGAAAAACCATTAGCGGGACCTCCTTCTATTCTGATAAATTCACCTAGAAATGGGTATAAAACCGATGAAAATACAGCAGTATTCAGGGCGACTGTTGAGAATGTAGACAATACAGAAAATATATATGTCACTCTCAATGGAG
>JALVAD010000286.1 GCA_027011385.1 Saprospiraceae bacterium
GTATAATATATTTATTGTAATGTGGCTTAGGTAAGATAAAATTTTAATTACTTTAGCTTCTAAATAACAAAAAAATCAATAAAAATGTGAAAAGGTTTGTTTTTGTGTTGAAAGTTTAGTATTATTGCAATGCGGATATGCTAAATATGCAGAATTTAACTATAAATACCAACCAATGAAAAGATTTAGATTTTTTGTTGTTTTTATTCTTTTCTTCTTAGTGATTCCTTTATCTGTCTATTCACAGAGTTCTAGTTTGTTTGGGGTTATTAAAGATAGTGCAAATAATGATCCTCTGATTGGTGCATTTGTCATCCTTGATGGTACATCCTTAGGTGTAGCTACTGACATTGATGGCAATTATTCAATTAATAATATTCCAGCAGGAAAATATGTACTAAAAATATCATATATTGGCTATGACGACAAAGTGTTGAATGTTGAATTTAATAAATCGGAAAAAAAAGAATTAAATGTCAAATTGAGTTATAGTGGTGTTGTTCTTGGAGCTGTTAAGGTTACAGCTCAAGCCAAAGGTCAAATTAGTGCTATAAACAATCAACTGAATTCAAAATCAATTAAAAATGTTATTTCAGCTGAAAGGATGCAAGAATTGCCTGATGCTAATGCAGCAGAGACAATTAGTAGGTTGCCCGGAGTGTCAGTACAGAGGGTAGGTGGGGAAGGAAATAAAGTGGTTGTTAGGGGCTTGTCACCTAAATATACTAAGGTAATGATAGAAGGAGTATCCCTTGCTTCAAGTGGTGCTGACAGGAGCTCTGATATAAGTATCGTTTCACCATACTCTTTAGATGGTATAGAATTGATGAAAGCGGTTACAGCGGATAAAGATGCAGATTTTATTGGTGGGTCTATAAATTTTAAACTGCGTTCTGCCGATCCCGGATTAAAAGTAAAGATTATAGCTCAGGGTGGTTATAACGGTATTAAATCGACATATTCTGATTATATGGTTGTGGGGAGCGTAAGTAATCGATTTTTAAAGAAGAAACTGGGGGTTTATCTTCAAGGTAATAGTGAAAATAGAAATAGAAGTTCTAATGAGCAATCAGCAGGTTATATTGTAAGGGAGTTGCCTAAGATATATGAGGTTCATACTGATAATCTAAAGCTTTCTGATGTGATCAGATATGTTAATAGAACGGGAGCAACGGTTGTTCTCGATTATAAGCTAAAAGATGGTGCGATACAATTTAAGAATTTTTATAGCAATGGAAATACTAAGATAAATAGATATCATGAATCTTTTGACCTCAGAAGTTCAAATAGATTACATAGTTATGAAACAAGAAAAGAAGAGTATGATGTCAAATCATTTAGTAGTTTTTTGAATTATGAGCAATCATTTGGTTCTTTTAGTATAAATGCCATGTTATCAAATTCCAGTTCTAATAGAGATGTCCCCACAAATTTTGATTTTCAATTTGAACAGCCTAATGCTATTAAATCTGAAGTTTTAAACAAGGTATTGGCTCCCTATGAATTAATAAATTATACCAATATTAATGATTCAATAAATTATCTCCAAAATATATACGAGTCTTCAAGTAATACTATTGAAATACAACAATCAGCATCTATAGATTTGAAGTATGATTTTGCTATTAGTAAAAAAATAAACGGTAATATTAAAATTGGTGCTAAATATAGGTTTAAAGACAGATTCTTTGATAAAACGGTTAATACCGGCAGGTTTGGGTTGAATAGCGGTCAAGGTGCAAAGGATGCAATCTTACGAGCTTATCCCGAGATGCAGGATATAGCACCGATTGGGAGTATAAATTTGCCCTTTATTTTGTTTAGAAATACAGATTTTGACCATAAGAATTTTTTGAACGGAGAATATCATATGGGTGATGTTGCTGACGTGGATTTGATGACAAATGTTTTGGAAATAGTGAAAGAAAATGTTCTGAAAGACGAATGGCAAACATATGGAAATAACGCGTATTATTCAAAACGGGAAGATTATTCGGGAAATGAGTATTTGAAAGCTGCATATGTGATGAGTGAAATCAACTTAGGGACTAAAATAAAATTTATCCCAGGGGTGAGGTTTGAAAGCAATAAAACAGTTTATACTGCTCCAAGAGGAGATGCTACCAAAACAACATTCAAAGAATTGGAATATGCTCATGTAGATACTGCTGTAACACGAGAGAACAGTTTCCTTCTTCCAATGATTCATATGAAGTATAGTCCTTTTGAGTGGTTCAATGCTAGATTGGCTTATACTCAAACCCTATCCAGACCAAGTTATTATCAATTCACACCAAGAGTCGATGTTCTTCAATCTGTGGTAATTTTCAATAACTCTAAACTAAAACCTGAATTTTCAGAAAATTGGGATTTATATCTGACTTTTCATTCCAATAAACTAGGGTTATTTACAATAGGTGGTTTTACAAAGAAAATAAAAAATATGATATTCGGGCTTAATCGTAGAGTTATACTCGAGCCATCAAAATACGAACTACCGGATGAAGTTTGGAAGCGAGATATTTATACACAGGCTAATAATATTCATGATGCTTTTGTGAAGGGAGTAGAATTGGATTGGCAGACCAATTTTTGGTATTTGCCCAGAGTGTTAAAAGGTTTGGTATTAAATATAAATTATACTCATATTTATTCAGAAGCTAAATACCCCAGAACTGTTGTTGAAAAGAAAACAGATCCTGTGACATTTGAGACAACATACAGAAATATTGATTCCTATATTGTAGGGCAATTAGTACAACAACCTGATGATATCTTCAATATACAGTTGGGGTATGATTATAAAGGATTTTCGGCAAGAATTTCTACATTATATCAGTCAAGAATATTTAAAGGCTCAAATTTTTATAAAGAGCTGGTACAATATACGGACTCTTACAATAGATGGGATATTTCATTAAAACAGAAACTGCCATGGTATAAACTGCAAATATTTTGTAATATAAATAACTTAACCGGTGCTGCGGATAGGGATTTAATTGCAGGAAAACCTTGGAATTCGAGAATACAGCATTATGGAACAACTGTGGATTTGGGACTTAGAATTGAACTTTAAATTATTATCACTAAATAAAAAAACAGTCTTATGAAAAATCTTTATAATTTTAAAATACTATTGTTATTCATCATTGGAATATTTCTGATTAATAATATTTTGGCGCAAGACACATTGGATGTCGCTCCCCTCAATGATGAAGGAGAGTTTAATCTGGTTCCAACTATATGGGGTGATACTATAGATGGTGGAGCTAGGAAAAATCTCAATAGAGTCTATAGACTTCAAAGAGGTGGAATTTATGTTATGGATCAAACAATTTACGCTAATTATCCTATTAGATTTGTTGCTGACAATAAAGATAAAAGTAAACGACCACCTATTTTAATCAGAGGATCATATTCAACAGGAGCAAATATCAAGACATTTTTTACTTTTTCAAAAGATGGATTATCACATAGCTTTAAAGGCATTATCTTTAATGGGGTAGATTTAGATAATAATTACTTCAATGAATGGAACAGAGGATTGAAAATTGCAGGAAACGATATTTCCTTGACTATAGAAGATTGCATAATGAATGCCTGGGCAGGATTATTTTTAGAAGTGACCGGCGATGATGCTTCCATCTTTATTAGGGATAGTAAGTGGAGAAATGGTGTAAGTGCGCAAGCACCGCCTTGGGGAGCTCAACAAAATGTTGTTTTTTCTTTGCATGTAGATACAATTATAATGACTAATAATACAGCATTCAATACCGGAGGGTTTTTAATGGATTTTGAAAAAGGAGCTGTCGCAAATTATATTCTTGTTGAGCATAATACATTTTATACAGGATTAATAGATATGCTTCGAATGCGAGATATGTCTAATGCAAAATTTAGAAGTAATTTATATTATTGTACACATGCATATGGTCAAGCTGAAAGTGAAAGGAAAAGTAATTGGTTTGATAGAGATCAAGAGTATCTTTCTATGTTTTCAATCGACACGACCGATGTCAATTTGCTTAATTCGATAGGCTTAACTGAGGCTGATAAAGATGTGGTGGTTTCAAATAATACTTTTTTTTCGCCACAGGTATTAAAAAATTGGTGGGCTTCGGTGTCTGGATTAAATACACCGGTTTGGATGAATGCTAGGACAAAGGCTATGTTTGATGATGATTCTTCATATCCCCAATTAAATGCTTTTAATAATACTGAGACAAATCCGAATTTTGTAGATACTGATATGGATACTTGGGTAGTTGGAGAAGTAGTTGAGTATTGTAAAAATGTAAGAGCTCATAGTGCGATAACAGACAGAAACTATGATAGACATACCGGACTTACAAATTTGAGAATGTTGCCTTGGCCTCTTCCTGAATCATTGGTATATTCCAATGCAGATATGCTTGTTGGAGGACATGATGGATTACCTGTTGGAGACCTTAATTGGTATCCTGAAAAACGTGCTCTTTACAAGGAAAATGGGGTAAATGCCCTTGATATTACGAGAAAAAATCCGGTCGTAAGCAGTTTTCCCAATCCGGTAAAAGACATTGTTGAATTTGACTTTACTATACTTTCTAAATCTGATGTCAGCTTGGAACTATTTAATATAAATGGAGAAAAGGTATTGTCATTAATCAACAGGAATTTACTCCCGGGAGATTATAAGAAGAAATACGATTTGAATAATTTAGACAAAGGAATTTATTTTTACAAATTGAGGATTGGCAATCAAGCACAAACAAAGAAACTTATTATTCTTTAGAATTTTATTATAAATGAGAATTAATTTTGATTTTTTTAACATTAAAATATTAAACATGAAAAAACTATTACAAATGAGATTGAACTTTTTAGTTTTTCTGTTATTTTCCTTTGGGATTGTCCTAAACGGACAAACCGTGGTTAAACACTATACTGAAGATTTTAACGGAGAAGTTGACACTGCCTTTTGGGCATACAATTGGGCTGCCGCAGGACTAATCACCGGCGATAGAGATGGAAATACATTTAAGTATGAGACAAATGAGTTAAACAATTATTACCTAGGTGTAATATTGCAATTTGTTAATGAAGGAACTGTTATTGATTTAACGGATAATCCTGTTATTTCTTTTAAAGCTAAAGCAGAAAACACTACGATTGCTTCTGCTGCAGTTGATTCTATTCCAATAGGAATGGATTTAATAGGAATGGATGGTAATAATATCGGTTTGTTTTACACTAAAGCTGTAATTGCTAGCGATGGTGAATGGCAGGAATGCGTATTTGATTTTTCTTCAATTGCAGATAAACCGGGAATGGATAGCATTGCTAAAATCAGATTTAATCCCGGAAAAGATAGATTTGACGGTTATGTATTCTATTCAGGAACTGTGTGGATTGACGATGTAGTAATAGGCGTTGAGAAAGAAGTCCCTCCAACAGAATTGACAAGTTATTACGAGGACTTTGAAGAACCAGTTGATTTTGATTTGTGGTTACCAAACAAAGGCGTACATGCTGATAGTACACCTATATTTACATTGACACAAGAGGATGGAGCATTGACATACGGAGTGAATCAAAATGCATTTTATGATGGGCAATTCTTTAATTTCACAAAGCACGAGAATGTAATTTTTGATTTGACAGGAAATGGATATATGTCAGTGAGGTTGAAAGTAGAGCCAGGTGCAACTTATAATGGAGATACAGTTAATGAAGTATTATTTTTGGCATCACCATGGGGGAAAGATAGTACCGGGGTCTTAGTTAGAGAAGTTGATGCACCTAAGTTTCAAGTTCCAGCTGATGGCAAATGGCATACTTACAGATTTGATTTTGCAGCAAATATTGGCAAACCAATCTATGATGGATCAATTCCTCCTGGAGATTTGAGTGCAATAGAAGCGATATTAGTAGAGACAGTTGCGTATCCCGATAAATATATACTAACATTTTCAATGGATGACTTTAAATTGGGAGATGCAGCAGCACCTCCAACTGAAATGACTAGCTATGTAGAGGACTTTGAAGAACCAGTTGATTTTGATTTGTGGTTACCAAACAAAGGCGTACATGCTGATAGTACACCTATATTTACATTGACACAAGAGGATGGAGCATTGACATACGGAGTGAATCAAAATGCATTTTATGATGGGCAATTCTTTAATTTCACAAAGCACGAGAATGTAATTTTTGATTTGACAGGAAATGGATATATGTCAGTGAGGTTGAAAGTAGAGCCAGGTGCAACTTATAATGGAGATACAGTTAATGAAGTATTATTTTTGGCATCACCATGGGGGAAAGATAGTACCGGGGTCTTAGTTAGAGAAGTTGATGCACCTAAGTTTCAAGTTCCAGCTGATGGCAAATGGCATACTTACAGATTTGATTTTGCAGCAAATATTGGCAAACCAATCTATGATGGATCAATTCCTCCTGGAGATTTGAGTGCAATAGAAGCGATATTAGTAGAGACAGTTGCGTATCCCGATAAATATATACTAACATTTTCAATGGATGACTTTAAATTGGGAGATGCAGCAGCACCTCCAACTGAAATGACTAGCTATGTAGAGGACTTTGAAGAACCAGTTGATTTTGATTTGTGGTTACCAAACAAAGGCGTACATGCTGATAGTACACCTATATTTACATTGACACAAGAGGATGGAGCATTGACATACGGAGTGAACCAAAATGCATTTTATGATGGACAATTTTTCAATTTCACAAAACATGAGAATGTAATTTTTGATTTGACAGGAAATGGAATAATGACAGTGAAATTGAAAGTAGAGCCAGGTGCAACTTATAATGGAGATACAGTTAATGAAGTATTATTTTTGGCATCACCATGGGGGAAAGATAGTACCGGAGTCTTGGTTAGAGAAGTTGATGCACCTAAGTTTCAAGTTCCAGCTGATGGAGAATGGCATGATTATACATTTGATTTTGCTGCAAATATAGGCAAACCAATATATGATGGATCAATACCTCCTGGAGATTTGAGTGCAATAGAAGCGATATTAGTAGAGACAGTTGCGTATCCCAATAAATATACATTGACATTCTCAATGGACGATTTTAAACTAGGAGATGCTGCAGCACCATTAACAGGTAGCAAGGCTGTTCCTGTTGTTGACGGAAAATTCTGGGCACAAGTAAAAGTTACTCCTTCACATTCTCCTATGAACGCAGGAGTTGGGTTATCACAAGGAGAAGTTGAAAATTGGGGTGACATGGGTGCAATCGTTAGATTTAATACGGACGGATTTATTGATGTTAGAAATGGGGCAAATTATGAGGCTATGTTATCTTTCCCTTATGCAGCAAATACAGAATATGAAGTTGAATTTATTGGAGATGCTTCAACACAGACTTATAATGTTATGGTTAAAGCACCGGGAGAAGATAAAGTAGTATTAGCTGTTGATTACAAATTCAGAACAGATACTCCTCAAAATACAATTAATTATATCAGTTATAAAGTTGATGATAATACTGATTGGGGGGGAGTTAAAGGTTCTGCTCTCAGATCTTCATTTATGAAGGATGATTATATTTTAGGTTGGAATACTACAGCAAAAACAGATTTGTCATTGGATAAGAAATTTAATGCTAAGTTTGATCTAACACCAACAGGAGATTTAATAAATGCTGGTTTTGCATTTTCAAACACAGATCCTACTTTATTAGCTTGGGGCGATTTAAGTGCAATTATCAGATTTAATAATACTGGATTTATTGATGTTAGAGATGGAAATACTTACAATGCAGATAACGCACTGCCATATGAGGCGAATAAAGCCTATTCTTTCAACGTTGATGTTGATGTGCCTGCTCATACATATACAGTGTCTGTAACACCGGAAGGAGGTTCAGCAACTGTTTTAGCTTCAGATTATGCTTTTAGGAAAGTGACAGATACGATTAGTTTCTTGACAAAATTGCAACTTGTAGGAGGACAATGGGGAGGAGCAATAGGAGATTTGATAGCATCTAATATTGAGATAAATTCAACATCTGTAAATAGTCTTGAGCTAATAAAATTTGATATTTATCCAAATCCTGTAAGTAACAATGTCATGGTTACATCAGAAGAAGTGATAAATAAAATTATCGTTACAGATCTTAAAGGAGCTAAATTGATGAATAAAGAATTTAAAAATAAAACAGTTAATTTGAATGTGTCTTCACTAGCGGAAGGATCATATATAATTAATGTTGTAACGGAGAAAGGGATAAGTGCAAGAGTAATGGTTAAAAAATAGTGAATGTTTTTAATAGTGAGAGAGGGAGCAGAAATGCTCCCTTTTTTTATATTCCTTTATAATATGTAAAGATACAGTATTTTATCGAGGAAAGCAATCAATAATTATAGATTTTTCAGCTGAAGAAATCAGCACTGATGGTTCATTAGCCTTACTTGAGAAAATAGAGCAGGAACATAAGCTTATAAAGTATTTTGCAAAATATATTCCTGACCATAGAGATCAAAGTGGAATTAATTATTCAATTTACCACCAACTAAAATGACGCGTATTTATGTTAATGCTTGGTTACGAGAATGCAAATAACGTACCACATTTAAAGAATAAACCAGTTTTTATAGATGTATTATAAGGCGAACTTGCTTCACAGACCACTATTTCAAGATTTGAAAATAATTTAAACAAGCATTCTATATTTGAATAAAAAAAATGCCTGGATAGATCATAATGTGTCTAGTTTGCTAGGACGAAAAGAGATTATAATAGATATTGATGCAACTGATTATTCTACTTATGGACATCAACAAATGTCACTATTTAATATTTATTAAAGACAATTTATATATACTAATTTTTTTTCACGATGGACAAACCGGATAGATTATTTTATCGGTACTACGTCCTGGAAACAGTTATTCCAAAAAATGGTAGGTAGCTTTACTAAAAAAGACCCAATGTTAAAAATAGAAGTATAAGTTTTTTCTCCCTTAATAAGTCAATAGCTAATAGGATAGGATACTCTTTTGATAAGTTTAAAAGTAAATATGATTATTTTAATCCCTACTTTTGCTTTCACTTAATGACTGAATTTTACTCGTAAT